>CAZKNW010000250.1:0-6257 GCA_964554035.1 uncultured Verrucomicrobiota bacterium | reverse complement strand
GGCGATCTCTTTCGTGACATGGGTGTCCAGGACCTGCCCGGCTATGTGAAGGCCGGAGGCAAGGAGCCCATCCCAAGAACCATTCTCCTGATCGATGAGTTTCAGGAATTCTTTGTCGAGGACGATCGTACGGCCCAGAACGCCGCATTGCTCCTGGACCGCATCGTGCGTCAGGGCCGTGCGTTCGGCATCCATGCCATCCTGGGATCGCAGACGCTCGGAGGCGCCTTTACCTTGGCAAGGTCCACACTGGGCCAGATGGCCATCCGCGTGGCCCTGCAATGCAACGAGGCCGACGCCATGTTGATCATGGATGACAACAACCCGGCGGCCCGCATGCTCTCAAGACCCGGTGAAGGCATCTACAACGACGAGGCGGGAAGGCTCGAGGGCAACAGCCCCTTCCAGGTTGTCTGGCTCTCAGAGGAAGAGCGTGAGAAGCACCTCCAGCAGATCAACGAACGCACCAGGAATTCCGATCGAAACTGGCCGGGCCCCATCGTCTTTGAGGGGAACCTCCCTGCGGACGTGGCCGAAAACTCCGAACTCAGGGACCTACTCGAAAAGCCCACGGACAAGACTCCCTCGGACGTCGTTGCCTATCTCGGCGCTCCCAACTCGATCAAGTCTCCCACCGCGGCACGCTTCGGCCGGCAGAGCGGAAGTCACCTGTTGATGGTGGGACAGAATGAAGACGCCATGATGGCCATCCTGACCTCATCCATCCTGACGCTTGCCGCCCAGTATCCCAGCGACAAGGCCAGGTTCCTGATTCTCGACAGCACCACCACCGACTCGATCCACAGGGACTTTCTCTCCCAACTCGGGACACGGATCCCCCACCCTACCGAGACCGGCCAACCCGGTGACACGGCCAGACTCATCCATGCCGCCGCCGAGATCCTTGCCGAGCGTACCGATTCCGATGATTCCCATCCGGAGGAAGTCTTCGTCATCATCCACGGGCTGCCCCGCTTCAAGAAACTCAAACAGGACGACGATTTCAGCTTTTCACTTGAAGACGACGACTCCGGCGCCTCCACCGGATCCGAGTTCAAGAAGCTGATCGATGAGGGAAGCAGCAATGTGATCCACCTCATCATCACCTGTGATACCGCCAACAACGTCAACCGGATCATCAACCGGAAGTCACGGAGTGAAATCGAAATGAAGGTTCTCTTCCAGATGAGCGCCACGGACTCCGCGGCCCTGATCGATTCAGCGAAGGCCTCCTCCCTCGGTCAAAACCGCGCCCTCTACTACAACGAGAGTCGTGGCGAACTGGAAACCTTCCGCCCCTACAAGATGCCTGAGGAAGAATGGATAAGGGAAGCAGTGGAGAAGATTGGGGTTCAAGGGTGAAGACCTGCTTCAATTGAAATCCCATACCCCCATTCACTCAAAGCCATACTGAGGCTGCTTATTCTGACAGACGCCACACCACCAAATCAGCGGTGTTCGTAACTACTTCGAAGTGCCCGTCAAACATCTTAACCTCAACGTCGAGCTCTTCTCTACTTCGGGATACGGACACAGTATGCTGATTCGTATCAACATATAGTTTCACATGAACATTGGAGTTTAAAAGCACCCCGTATGCCCATCCATTTTCATTAATTTCATGCCACTCACCTTTCAAGCTTCTCAATTGTGCATTATAGCTCTTGCCACAACTTCCAAGGACCAAATCCCGATCCATAAACTCGTACACAACACCTAACTTGCCCGGTTTCACAACAATAGGTTCTACAGGGGAAGAAACCTGAGACGAACAAGCTACAAGAGAAAACAGCGAAAATGCTACTATAGCATTCTTAATCATTTTGTATTCACAATTCGAAACCGCATCGACTCCGTCCATCATTGAAATACGAGCGGTTCGGTATTCACGTTCGTCCCTTCAGGACTCTTGGATTCAAACGATCAGTCAAACCCTGGGCTCCATTTCATTCCGGGCCGCGGGGACATGCGATAACCTTCCGAAGTCAGCGGTAAGCCCAGTTGAGTTCAGAGCTCCGTCTGTAGGTGCTCCTGGTGATCGGCACAACAGGTTTTCACATATTGGTAGGGCGATCACTCCGTGAGCGCCCAGCTTCGGCCCCAAACGCACCATGGCGTTGTTAACCCGGTCCGCAGCAAAGGCCCGCGCGGAGCGACGGGCCCTACCCACTCACACCGCCTAAAGGCGGGACTTCAACAATCAACCTTCCTTGGGCTTGGCCCAATCCGGCTGCTCGCTGAGGTGGTAGAGCATCTCTCCTGCCTTGCGGACAAGCAGCACACCTTCATCCTCCCGGTCGGCGTAGTCTTCGATGTTGATGGTATCGGGATCCATGTATCCGAGGTTGATGCTCTCGCAGACCTCTTTCGGAATCCTCGTGGCCAAGGTCACCTTCACGCGGCACTTCTCAATCCCATCTTCGAACTTTCCGATGCCACGGACATGCGTGCTGTGGGCGAGGACTCCCCATGGGTAATCCTTGAACTTGTCCCACTGCTTCAGGAAGTAGTCCCGACAGTGGTAGCCCACCGCCATGATGTTGTCCCGATGTGTGAAGCACACCTCATCCACGTGGGGGGCATAAATAATCAGTTCCCCTCCATCCGCGACAACCGGCTCCAACTTGTACATGCACTTCCCGGCGGTCCAGATCTCGTCATACATCTTGGGAGCGCAGGACAGCACCGTATGGAAGGGCTTCTTCTTGTAGACAATGTGGACCTGACGTGACACCTCGCTCGCGGCCTCCCAGGCGGACTCAGGCGTCCCAAAGAACAGGCCGCACATGTCTGTCTTCTCAACCACCATGCAGAAGCAGCGCTTGGTCACGCCAACCAGCGAACCTGCCCGGTCCACCACCTTGCGCACCGGCGTCCACTTGTTACCGATAATCATCGGGTTGGTGACCACAGCTCCCAGCCAATGAAAGAAGTTCAGGATCTCAGGACCACCCACGCCGGGAAACAAATACTTGTTCCCTCCAGAGAAACCGACCACCTCATGGGGAAAGACCGGGCCGATGATGATCACCTCGTCGTAGTCGAAGACCATCTTGTTGATCTCGACCGGGACCTCCATCTCGAAGAGCCCGTCGCTCAGTTCGAGGATCTCCTCCCGCGTGATCACACCGACCTGCTTGAGCTGGTCCGGGTTGTCCCACTCATGATTGAAGAACCCCACCTTGGCATACTGTCCCTGATGATCCTCAACGCTGATCTCGAGGCGCTCACAGATGGCCTTCTCGCTCATCGGTTGATGGGTCCCGAGTGCCACCAGCACATCCAGCGACTTCGTCACCGCGCCTATCTCGTCGAAAAGCGCCTTGAAGACGGTTCCTACCGGGGCCGTTCGCGTGCTGTCGGGAACGATCAACAAGACCCTCTTGCCCTCATAGGAGGCTGCCGGGCAGGCGCGTGACACGACATCCCTGGCCTCGTCATCGAAAACCTTGTATCCCGGACCCGACTTGGACGCGATGACTTCCATGGAATCGATCAGATGGTGGTGGAGAGGTAGCCCCCGTCGACACAGATGTCGGTTCCGGTGACAAAACTCGAGGCCTTCTGGCTGGCCAGGTAGACCGCAGCTCCGATCAACTCATCCGACGTTCCGAAGCGGTCCATCGGCGTATGTCCCAGAATGGCCTGAGCGCGGGGTGTCGGCGTTCCGTCCTCGTTGAAGAGCAGCTTCTTGTTCTGCTCTGCGGGAAAGAATCCCGGAGTGATGGAGTTCACCCGCACACCGGTCTTCGCCCACTCGCGGGCAAGAAACTTGGTGAGACTGATCACCGCCGCCTTCGATGCCGAATAGGCCACCACTCGGGACAAAGGAATGTGAGCCGAAATGCTCGCGATGTTGATGATGCTTCCCTTGCCATTCTTGATCATGTCGGGAGCAAAGACCTGACATGGCAGCAGGACGCCACCCAACAGGTTCAGGTCGAAATTCCAACGCCAGTCATCCAGCTGGATGTCCTCGATCTTCATGTCGCCTGTCACGGTGACCTTGGGATCATTGCCTCCGGCGGCATTGAGAAGAATGGTGGGTTCACCGAGTCCCTCCCTCACGGACTGCTGGGCCGCCTTGAGGCTGTCGCGGTCCATGGCATCGCACTGGAAGAAGGCGGCTTCACCACCGGCTTCCTTGATTGCGGCCACACGTGCTTCACCGCGTTCCTGGTTGCGGCCAAGAACGGCCACCTTGGCGCCTGCCTGGGCCAGTCCATCGGCCATGGCTCCACCCAACACCCCCGTAGCACCGATGACTACGGCCACATCGTCTTTCAGATCAAAGAGATTCATAGCGAAGATCGCGCGAAGGTGAGGTTTCCTTCAGACGCGAGAAAGCGGATCATCAGGAGGCGACCCGCAACTGACAAAGAAAAAACGAAAGGCTATTTTGATTTTGGGCCATAGCCTTTCATGGGAGAGCCATCGTCCATGAGTTTCCCGCAGGACCAGAGCAACCCACGGGTCACGAGGTCGAGATAGACATCGGTCTCCATGGTCTCGTTGTGGTGGCCAAGCGTGGTTCCAAAAGTCCTGCCTTTGCCGTATTCGTTCACCCAGATACAGACATGGTCCTGCTTGGTCCGGGTCCCGAAGGCCTGTGCGAGGGGCGTGGCCGTCGGCCAGACCTTGAGAATCTCATAAAGTTCCCCATTGGGCGTCTTCCAGACGGACGGAAAACCGCTCAGGACCGGATGCCCCTTGGCGACCTGCTTTACGTCCACCGAGTCCTTCTGCTGATGACGCATGGAGGTGACACCCACGACCTTGCGCCACTCATCGGTCTCGGCATTGCGGTAGGAATGCATCGAACAGTGGAGCATCACGGCGGGAACACCATTCCGATGTGCCTTGGCAATCTGGTTCACAAAGGCCTTGTCGGTCACGCCGCCGAAGCACTCGTTGTGCAGGACGGCATCGTATCCCTTGGCCCAGTCCGCCTTCCCATAGACGGAAACCCGATGATCCCTCTTCTCACCGCCCTCATGTAGGATCGTGAACTCCACGTTCGCCCTCTTGCTGATGCCTTCGGAAAGGATCCTCTTCTGGTTTTCATAATCATGGCAGCAACCGCCGGTAATCATGAGGACCTTCAGGGGGGAGGCAGCGTGTCCAAGGCCAAGGCCTAGAAAAAGCAACAAGGCGGCTAGATGATGGGCTTTCTTCATGGAGTTGGGATTCGATTCAGATTTACTTGTCGGACTTGGTTTCGTTTGACGGAGGTTCCAGCAGGGACGGCAGGTCCTTCGGAACCTGGGTAAAGTCGGGCGGAGGCAATCGATCTTCCGGCTTGGGCAGGTCCGTCCCGTTGGGAACACGCACCCCGCCCCGCACCCGGATCAATCCCGATTCCGATGCATAGAGCCTGGGTTGGGTCTCATCCACATTGTGCGTCTGACGGATCAGCATCTCACCATAGGGACTGAAGACCACGTAGCTGTAGGCCCTCGCGATGGCCCGCGGTGTCTGGTGCAGCACATGAAGGTTTCCATAGCCGTCCACATCCGCATACCACTTGCTGAAGTTGGTGATGTCATCAATCTGCTGAACGGAATAGGTCTTGTCACCCGTCTGATCCGTGATTCGAAGATAGAGCTTCATCTTCGTCTTGAAGAAGTGGACCTGCTCCAGTGCGTATGTTCTTGTCTGTGGGGGACCGGGATCACGACCTGCCGCTGGAGGGATGCCAAAGGTTTCCTTCCAGATGATTCGGGGTGCGAAGACATTGACGATCAGGGGATTGGCTCCCACGTCCTCCGACCAGCCCGCCTCCCGGATACGGACGCTGGCATGCACCACATACTTCCCAGGCTTGGTAAGAGGCACGGCCTGGGTCAGGTTGAAGCGCCTTGTCACTCGGGTGGAGTTCTCAATCTTGATTTCGCCAACCACAGGCAGTTTCCCCGTCTGGGGAACCAGGTTTCCATCGGCATCCTGAACCACAATCTCCAGCCACCGGTCATCCAGGCCCAGATGGATTGGCCGCCCGGACTGATTCGCGATGCGAACGCCAATCTGCAAGGCCTCACCCGGAATGAACTGATCCCGGTTGGAGATGACATCCACCATCACCAGCTGCCCAAAAAGGGAGCCGGAGGCCAGAAACAACGCGACCAGGATGGGAATCAAATGCATTGGACAAGCTTAAGGTTCCACCCATCCCGCGCAAGGTTTGTTCACGCATCAAATGCGTCCATGAAGCGGCCTCATCAATCGCCGCCCTTGCATGCAAAAGAGTATCCAAAGTC
>CAZKNW010000249.1:0-6259 GCA_964554035.1 uncultured Verrucomicrobiota bacterium | reverse complement strand
GTGTTGTGACCACTGCGGTGGAAGCAAAGGGAACTGAATACAACGACACTCCCAGCCGGGACAATCGCAGGAACCCCCGGTTCCTTGCCGAAGTAGCCTGCCTTGTCTCCAGTGATCGGATCGCGGATGTGTTCCACCAGGCTTTTGATGCCGATGGTGGAGTAGGGCATCACGTAGGCCGTCCCGTTCTCGAGGGTCATGTCATCCACGGCACACCAGCAGGTGACGTAGGGACGATGGGAAAAACCCAGGTAGCCGGAGTCCTGATGCCAGCTGAAGGGGAGTCCCTTCTCCGCCGCCTTCACCACATACTGGTCGTAGAAAAGGTAGGCCTCTTCGCCAATGGTGGCCTTGCAGATTTCCGCCATGAGATCGCTGAAGACAAAGTTGGAAAGCCCCGGTGCCTGATCGTATTTCTTGGCGATGTGGTAGCGTTTGTTCCGGTGGCTGATGTGGATGTGGTCCACACCCAGTCGATCCATCTCCTCGTGCATCAGGTCGATGAGGTGATCACAGGCCTCGCGGAGGATGGTCAGGTGCTCATCGGGAATGACCTTCTCCAGGATGAAGTAACCCTCCTCCTGATACTGTTCCTTCTGCTCATCTGTGATCATGCCAGAAAGGTTAGCACGCGCTTCTCCAAAGTCATGTCGATAGGAAGGATCTTTGGAAGATCAGCGCCTTTTCAGGTTGGCCATGGTGTAGCCGAGTGCGATGCCACCGACGAGCCCGCCGTAGTGGGCGTGGTTGGCGATGCCTGGCATGCCCCAGCAGATGAAGAACCACACGATCAGGATCGTGAAGTTGGTCGGATGGACAAAGTAGCCTGAGGTGAAGTCGCACTTCTCCCGTATCCATGCATAACAGAGGAGGCCGTAGACCACGCCCGACATGCCCACGAAGTTCGGCCCCGCAAAGGTGTATTGGGTGAGGTTGGAAATGACCGCCATGATCAGGATCATCACCAGGGTCGGGATGGAACCTTCCAGCCTTTCCATCATGCCCGCGAGGTGCACGAACCAGAACATGTTGAAGAAGATGTGAAGGATGTCGCCGTGCAGGATGATGGGGGTGATCAGTCGCCAGACCTGTCCATCGGTGATCTCCCACAGCCCCTTGGCCCAAGTCGGTCCCGGGCGCTTGGCGGAGGCGATCCGGAGGGCGTCCTCCACGGACACCATGTCCATCACATGAACCAGGGCGAAGCAGGCAACCGAGGCGAAGAGGAAGAAGCGGGTGACCTGTCCCAGCCGGTTGCTTCTCTGGGCCTCCAGGATGTCACGGCTGTCGAAGCTCTTGGCCTTGCTGGATTCCTCGCTCTTGATCTGGTCCTCAATGACCTTTTTCGCCTTCTGGGCCAGGCCCTTGTAGCGGGCGTTTTCGGGATCCGCCTGGAATTCCTTCAGCAGGCCCTCAGCCTCCTCGAGTGATTCCTCATCGATGATCCAGACGGCATGGGAACCGTCGTCCTCCCGCTCGATATCGCAATCGACCCCCTTGAGCACGACGAAATCGTGAAAGGCGGCTGCCTGCTTTGAATCCTTGATGTTTCCAATCTGACGCATGGGCGTTCGACGGGTACCTCCCTGAAGAACCGGAGGACGATCAGTATCGCCGTGTCATCAACGCCGCTTGGGCTTGATGTAGCGCTTGATCATCACCTGGCTGCGTGCAAGTTCAAGGGCGGTCGAGAAGTCATCGTAGCTGGGAAACCTTGCGGAAGGATCCTTGGCCATGGCCCTGACGATGGCATTGCTGGTCTCCTCGGCAACGTCCTTCAACAGCTCGGTGGGAGGAGTCACCGGCTCGTGCAGGTGTTTGGTGGCGATTTCGGTGGGATCCTCTCCCGTGAAGGGGGTTGATCCTACCAGCGCGTTGTAAAGTGTTCCGGCCAGGCTGTACATGTCCGACTGAAAGCTTTCCCCGGACTGCTCGACGCGCTCGGGCGCGATGAATTCCGGGGTGCCCATGACACCGTCCTCGTCGATGACCTGTTGCTCGGTCGTCTTCCGCGCGATGCCCCAATCCACAAGCTTGGGTTCATTTTCAACGTTGAAGAGGATGTTGTCGGGTTTGATGTCCAGGTGAATGAGGTCGTGGCGTTGGGCTGCCTTGAGCGCGGAACACATCTTCACTCCGATGTCGAGGACGTCGAGTTCCGGAAGCCTTCCCTCGTTCTTGATGCGGTCTTCAAGGCTGCCCTGGTCGGTCAGTTCCATCACGATGAACTTGTGCCCCTCCTGTTCGTCGAAGGAGTAGATGGAAACGATGTTCGTGTGGTTGAGACAGGCGCAGGCCTTGGCTTCCTTGGCAAATCCCTCCACGGAGGCCGGATCGCTGGCGTATTCCTCCTTCATCAGTTTGACGGCAACCTCGCGCTCCAGGGCGTGGTCCCAGGAACGGTATACGGTGCCCATGCCTCCCGAGGCGATGACCTCCCTCAACTCGACCTGGCCAAGGAACAACGGCTTGAGCACCGGGTGCCCGCACTTTGAGCAGGGGATGGTCTGGAGGGGTTCGAGTTCCGCCGGGATGAACAGCTTGATGCCACATCCACCACAACTGACCATCTTGAGCGTTGCGTTGCGGCTTTGTTGATTGAGAAGCATGATGCTGGATAAGGATACGAATCCGGGGTCTTCAGGCCGTGCCGGAGTGGCGGAACGATAGCAATTTGTCCGGTCTCTACAAGGATGGAGGTCCAATGGAAAGCCTCCGTCTTCAAGGTGATGCCTGTCACCGGGCAAGCTTTGGTGGTTTCTCCGATGATCCAGGCAGATGGGCGGACCTCGTCTTTGGAAGCCCTACGTGATTTCTCGGCAGAAAGGGGCCTGGGAACCGCTCGGCTCGACCTCGGAATCAAAAAAATGGGGCTCCCGTGTCTTTTCGTATTGAAATGACCTCGGGCACCACTATATCTAGTGCCCTGTCGTGAGGAAATCTACTACTTGTAGTGTATTCCTCGCGGCTTGTTTATTTTTAGAAATACGTGGCCATTGGGCAATTCGCTGGGAGAGCTGAGTCGGAACCCGGGCACGGAAACAGGAATCAGGACCCGGTCGGGGGCATAGGCAAGAGAGCAACTCATGATTAACGAGCAGATCAACGGACAATTGAGGCTAGGGGAACTGGATCCCCTTAGGAACCGTGAATTCACCGTCCGCAAGCGCGATGGGCGGGTGATCTCCTTCGACGAGTCACGGATCTGGGTCGCCATTGAGAGTGCCTTCAAGGCGACTGAAGGAGTCGACGGCGACCAGAAGCTCAAGAATGAGACCCAGGCAAAGGTCGACCGCTTGACCGAGACGGTGGTCAACGAATGCATTGGTCGTGCTGTCCGGGGCGACTCCCTGGAGATCGAGCTGGTTCAGGACATCGTAGAGCGCCAGATGATGATGGAGGGGCACCACGATGTGGCCCGCCGCTACATCCTCTACAGGGAGGAGCGGCGCAAGGCTCGTGCCCTTCGTGGCGACCGCACCCTGGAGGGCAACAAGCAGGAGGCATTCGCAGTCAAGAAGGAGACCGGCGAGGATGAAATGCTCGATCCCCAGAGGATCAAGCGTGAGATGATCCGGGCCTGTCGTGGATTGGAGGACCTCTGTTCCTGGCAGTCCCTTTCCGATGAGACCCTGCAGAACCTTTACGACGGGGTGAAGGCGGATGAGATCGTTCAGGCGAAGATCATGGCCGCCAAGTCGAGGATCGAGAAGGAGCCTGCACACACCTATGTGGCGGCGAGATTGCTCCTCAACCGGATCTACAAGGAAGTGCTCGGTGTCAGTGGCGAGGACATCAATCTGGCGAAGGTCCATCGTGACGGCTTCAAGGATTACATCGCCAAGGGCGTGACCTATGACCGCCTGGACCCTCGCCTGCTGGAGTTCGACCTCAAGGCGCTGGGTGGTGCCATGAAGCTGGAGCGGGATGCCCAGTTCACCTTCCTTGGCATCCAGACCATTTACGACCGCTACCTGATCCACAACGAGGGCAGGCGCCTTGAGACCCCCCAATACTTCTGGATGCGGGTCGCGATGGGGCTGTCGCTTGAGGAGGGCCAAAAAAAGAACGACCGTGCGATCGAGTTTTACAACGTCCTTTCCTCGTTCCGCTTCGTCTCATCCACGCCAACCCTTTTCAACTCGGGAACCCTCCATCCCCAGCTGAGCTCCTGCTACCTCTCGACGGTGATGGATGACCTGGAGCACATCTTCAAGGTGATCAGCGATGATGCCAGGCTCTCCAAGTGGGCTGGCGGCCTCGGCAACGACTGGTCCAACGTGCGCTCCATCGGATCCCACATCAAGGGTACCAATGGCACAAGCCAGGGTGTGATCCCCTTCCTGAAGGTCGCCAACGACACGGCCGTGGCGGTGAACCAGGGCGGCAAGCGCAAGGGGGCCATGTGCGCCTATCTCGAGACATGGCATCTGGATATCGAGGACTTCATCGAGCTGAGGAAGAACACCGGTGACGAGCGTCGCCGCACCCATGACATGAACACGGCGAACTGGATTCCCGACCTGTTCATGAAACGCGTGCGCGATAACCGGGAATGGACGCTCTTCAGCCCCAGTACGGTCCCTGATCTCCATGACCTTTACGGCCAGGCCTTCGAGGAGCGTTACGAGGAATACGAGCGCATGGTGGACGCCGGCGAGATCAAGCTCTTCAAGCGCCTTCCTGCGGTGAATCTCTGGAGGAAGATGATCACCATGCTCTACGAGACCGGACATCCGTGGATGACCTTCAAGGATCCTTCCAACATCCGGTCCCCCCAGGATCACATGGGTGTGGTCCACAGTTCCAACCTCTGCACCGAGATCCTGCTCAACACCTCCGAGGAGGAAACCGCGGTCTGTAACCTGGGTTCGGTCAATCTGGCCCTTCACATCACCGACGGCACCATTGATGAAATCGGTCTCGCCCAGACCATCCGGACAGCCATGCGGATGTTGGACAATGTCATCGACATCAACTACTACCCGACCCCCGAGGCCAAGACGGCCAACATGCGTCACCGGCCCGTTGGCCTCGGCATGATGGGCTTTCAGGACGCGCTCTACCGGATGCACATCCCCTATGGCAGCGACAGCGCCGTCGAGTTTGCCGACCGGAGCATGGAGATCATCTCCTACTATGCGATCCTGAGTTCCACCGAACTGGCGAAGGAGAGGGGAACCTACGAGACCTACAAGGGCTCCAAGTGGGACCGGGGCCTGCTGCCCATCGATACGCTTGACCTGCTTGAGAAGGAACGTGGCGGATTCGTCAAGGTCGACCGTGGCAGCACCATGAACTGGCGCGAGGTGCGCAAGGCCGTCGAGAGCCATGGCATGCGCAACAGCAACTGCATGGCCATTGCTCCCACAGCCACGATTTCCAACATCGCTGGTGTGACCCAGTCCATCGAGCCGATGTATTCGCATCTCTTCGTGAAGAGCAACCTCTCCGGTGAGTTCACGGTCATCAATCCCTACCTGGTGGCCGACCTCAAGGAGCTTGGCCTCTGGGACACGCAGATGATCGATGACCTGAAGTATTATGATGGATCGCTGGCCCAGATCGACCGGATCCCCGGGCATCTCAAGGATCTCTATGCGACCTCCTTCGAGATTGACCCGAAGTGGCTGGTCGAGTGTGCGGCCCGCCGCCAGAAGTGGCTCGACATGGGCCAGTCCCTGAACCTCTACATGGCTTCGCCCAAGGGCAGCCTGCTCAGCGAGATGTACCTGAGTGCCTGGGAAAGCGGGCTCAAGACGACGTACTACCTTCGAGCGACGGCCGCGACGAGTGTTGAAAAATCGACCCTCGACGTGAACAGCCGTGGTCTCCAACCCCGCTGGATGAAGAACAAGTCGGCCTCGAGCGACATTCAGGTGGCGCGTGAGGCGGCGGAGCAGCCGAGTGTTCCGGCCACGGTCGTGGGCAAGGCCTGCAGCATCAACGACCCCGACTGCGAGGCCTGCCAGTAGTCTGCACTTCCCTCTGAACTGAATATCCTCCCTGAATCACCATGTCCTGTTGCAACGCATCCGAAGAACGTCCGGAATTCCACGACCTCACCAAGCGCATCAATGTCGACGACAAGCGCCTGATCAACTGCAAGGCGGTTGACGTCAACCAGCTCATGCCCCTGAAGTACAAGTGGGCCTGGGAGCACTACCTGAACGGCTGCGCCAACAACTGGTTGCCTTCCGAGGTGCCCATGCAGCAGGACATCGAGCTCTGGAAATCCAACCGCCTCTCCGCTGATGAG
>CAZKNW010000248.1:0-6290 GCA_964554035.1 uncultured Verrucomicrobiota bacterium | reverse complement strand
AAGAGCATCCAGCCCGGACAGCAGATCATCAAGATCATCAATGATGAGCTGGTGGAGTTGCTGGGTTCCAGCAACCAGGGCCTGGCCTTCAACAGCACACCGGCCAGCATCATGATGTGCGGCCTTCACGGTGCGGGAAAGACCACGAGCTCCGGCAAACTGGCCAATCTTCTCCGCAAGCAGGGACGCAAGCCGCTCCTGGTGGGGTGTGACGTCTATCGTCCAGCCGCCATGGACCAGTTGGCGGCACTCGGTCAGCAGTTGGATATCCCCTGTTTCATCCAGAAGGATGAAAAGGATGTCCTCAAGATCGGCAAGGCCGCGCTGGACGAGGCGAAGAAGGTGGGTGCCGACACCCTCATTCTCGATACCGCGGGACGTCTGCAGATCGATGAGCCGTTGGTGCAGGAACTGGTCCGGCTGCGTGACCTGATGAAGCCCAGCGAGATCCTGCTGGTGCTGGACGCGGCCACCGGTCAGGAAGCCGTCAATGTCGCCGAGCATTTCAATGAGGCGCTTGAGATCACGGGTGCCATTCTCACCAAGCTGGATGGTGATGCGCGGGGCGGTGCCGCCCTGAGCATGAAGGAAGTCACCGGGAAGCCGATCAAGTTTGCCGGTGTGGGTGAGAAACCCAGCGACTTTGAGCCCTTTCACCCGGAGCGTATGGCATCGCGCATCCTTGGAATGGGTGATGTGGTCTCCCTCGTTGAGAAGGCTTCGGAAGCCATTGACGCCGAAGAAGCCCAGAAGCTTGAGGAGAAGATGCGGAAGGGTGAATTCACCCTGCAGGACTTCCTGGACCAGCTTCGCATGATGAAGAAGATGGGCTCACTTGAAAGCCTCATGGGGCACATGCCCCAGATGCAGGACCAACTCAAGGGGGTGGACCTCGACAAGAGCGAGAGGGACTTTCGTCGCATGGAGGGCATGATCTGTGCGATGACGAACAAGGAGCGGAACAATCCACAGATCCTGAATGCCAGTCGCAGGCGCCGCATCGCAACGGGATCCGCCTGCACGGTGGCTGAACTCAACAACATGCTGAAGCGCTTCAAGCAGATGCAGGTCATGATGCGCAAGCTGGGCAAGTTTCAGAAGACCATGATGAAGATGGGTGGCAAGCTGGCCGGTTCTGGTGAGGGCCAGGAAGGCAAACCCAAGAAACTCAGCATGAAGGGCCTCATGCGTGGATTCCGGTAAGCGCCCATTCCTGCCTCCCCGCCTGCGGGCATGGCTTGCGCCCCTGGTTCGGATTCTACTTCTCTTTTCGCTCGTTTATGTCGCGAGGGAACATCACGCCTTCCTTCGCATCAGTGGTTCCGACCCGGTCGATATCCACGAAATCACCCCCATTCTACCCGATGCCGTTGGACTCCGTCCTGACCATAGTGTCCGGGAAGGGCTTTATGTGGAGGATGCGGGAGGTGTGGGCATTGGCTATGCCGTAAGGACGCAGCCCATTGCCCGGGAAATTACCGGTTATGCGGGCATCACGGACACACTGCTTGTCTTTGACACCTCGTTCGTCCTGAAGGGCATGCGCATCCGATCCAGTGAGGATACGCGGGTTCACGTTGGGGATGTGAAGGCGAACCGCTGGTTCATGGAGTTCTTCAACGGGATTTCCTGGGATGACCTTGGCGCCATGGATCTTCGGGACATCGGGATGGAGGGTGTGGCGGGCTCCACCTTGACCAGCATGGGTATTGCTGAGGCGATCCGTCTTCGGGTGCAGGAGGCGGAGAGCAGGGCGGCCAGTGCCGGAGTTGTCCATTGGCGATGGCGGGATACTGGCGTGGTCCTGATCCTGATGATGGCCCTGATGATCTCCTTCAGCCGGCTGAAGGGTAACAGGAAGGTACGCAGGGGATTTCAGGCCATTGTGATCCTTTACCTTGGAGTCCACAATGGGGACCTGATCGCGCAATCGTTGCTCGGAGGATGGGCGCGGTCTTCCGTTCCGTGGACCCTGGCGCCAGGGCTGGTGCTTCTGGTGGCCGCCGCTTTCCTTGTTCCGATGGCCACCCGGCGCCCCTTTTATTGTCATCAACTCTGCCCACATGGAGCTGCTCAGGAGTGGCTCACCGCGTGGGTTCCTGCCAGATGGAAATGGAATCCGGAAGAGCGCTGGAACAGGCCCTTGAAATGGATCGCTCCCTCATTGCTTCTGGGTGTGGTGATCGTGGTCATGCTCAATATCCCCTTCGACCTTGCCGGAATCGAACCCTTCGATGCCTACCTGTTGAAGGCAGGTATGAGCGCGACGGTCTGGATTGCGCTTCTGGGCCTGTGCTTCTCCGCCATCGTGCCCATGGGGTATTGCCGCTATGGCTGTCCAACCGGAGCGCTACTGAAGTTTGTGCGTTCCAGGGGCGTCAATGACTCCCTGGGTACCAAGGAGGTGGTTGCCTTTCTTCTCATCCTGATCGCCTTTGCGATCGCCCGGAATCATGAATATCTTTCGATCACATTCATGGAGTAGGCTTCTTCTTTGCTGGGGCATCCTGTTGTTGGTTTCCCGCGGCATGGCTGAAGAAACGGAGTGGCTCCATGGTTTCACCATGGGGACCAGTTGGAAGGTCTGTATTCGTGAAACAAAAAAGACCGAAGGGTTGCGTGGCCTGATTCAGGAAAGGCTGGATGCTCTCGAGGAGATCTTCTCAACCTATCTGCCTGATTCGGAGATCAGTCGGTTCAACAAGGCAGGCCTGAATGAGGAGATTGAACTTTCGCCGGAGATGTCCGAAGTGCTGTGGTTTTCGCTCAAGCTGGCGGATGTCACGGGCGGTCGCTTTGATCCCACGGTGTTTCCACTATTGAAGGCCAAGGGCTTGGGTGCCCCGCAGGGCATACCTCCATTGGGGGAAGGCCTGTTTGCCGTGGGCTGGAAACATCTCGACCTGAATGTGGCCAAGAGGCGCTGCGTGAAGAAGGCTGCGGTCGAGATCGATCTTTCCGCGTGTGCCAAGGGATATGCGGTGGATGAAATTTGCCAGTTGCTGGCGGATCATGGCTGCCATGAAGTATTGGTTGAGATTGGTGGGGATCTTCGTGTTGTCGGCCAACATGACTGGAGGGTCGGCATTCGGGAATACGACCGGGACCAGCCCGTGGTGAGGCCGCAGGCATTGAGGAACGCCGCCGTGGCAGGCTCGGGGTTGGATCGGGGAAGGAAGGGCGCGGATTCCCATCTCGTTGACGGGCGCACCCGAAGGTTCCTGCCAGCCTCGAACGAGGTGGTCGCTGTTCAGGCAGGGAGGTGCATGGTGGCCGATGGGCTTGCGACGGCCGTCCTGCTCCTTGGGAAGGATGGGATCCCGAGCATGAAGTTGCTGGACGATTTTGGAGGGCGGGTGGTTCGTCCTGACGACTCGAGGTAGTCCGGTGGGGTGTTGGCCTACTGTGCCTCGCCTTTCAACACCCTGGGTAGCCAGACCTGGATCGGGTCATCGACCACCTTGTCGACCTTGTGGATGATGAATCCCAGAACCAGCGTGGCTGCAAGGAGAGCCATGGTGAACAGCTGCCAGATGCCCAGCGAGCGCTTGAGACTCTTGACCTCCTTGGTCAACTGCTCCTCGGTGAACTTCTGCCAGTCACCGTCGTGACCGCGCGCGTAATTCTCTGCCATGTCCCAATAGTTACATCCAATCCTTCCAGGATGCTAGAATCGCCTTGAGGTCGGCCTCTTCTGAATCCAGGACCTCGACCAATGGCGGGCGTGAAAGGCCGCCGATCAGTCCATCGGCATAGTCCATGAGTCGCTTCATGGCGGATACTTCATAGCCCTTGCGCCTTGTCCGGAACTCGTAGCAGGGCACAACCAACTCGTTGATGATCTTCTGGAGTTCCTGGTCCTTTCGCGCAGCACCCAGTTCATGGAGGGCGATGGAAAGCTTCGGGGCCACGTTCGAGATACTGGATGTGTAGGTGCGGATTCCCAGGTTGTAGTAGGCGGCCACCATGTCATCGCCTGCTCCTCCGATCCAGTAGTAGCGGTCTCCCATGGCCTGCATGATGATCTGCAGGGAACGGATGTCTGCCGTTCCATCCTTCCATGCGACGAGCTTGTCGATGGAGGCAAGGCGCTCTGCCTGGGCGGGAGTAAACTTGGCCCAGTCACGGCTGTAGATCAGCATCCCGAGGTCGGAGGCGTCGGAGATCGCCCTGTAGTAGTCGACCATGCCGTCGATGTGGGCATTGGGGTAGTAGGGCGGGAAGGCCAGGATTCCATCGACGCCCAGTTCGGCGGACTGCTTTGCAAGCTGTGTTCCAATGGCGGTGCCATAGCCGGCTCCGGCAATCACGGGAATGCTTCCGTTGACTTCTTCCATCGTTGTCTCCACGACCGCCTTGTGTTCGTCAGGAGTAAGGGAATAGAGCTCGCCGGTGCCGCCTGCTGCCACGATGGCGGAGAATGGCTCCTGCAACATCACCTTGAGATTCTTCCTGAGCCCGTCGAGGTCGAGGGAGTAGTCGTCCTTGAAGATGGTGACGGGAAAACCAATGACGCCAGTGAGCTTTGATCTGAGTTCTGAGGGAGTGGTCATATCGAAATCAAGGTGAAGGGTTACCAACGGGGCAGGACGCGCTTCCATGTGGGATCTACATGTTTTTGCATCTCGGCTTCATCATCGCGCTTGCGGTAGGGGCATTTTTCGTAACGTTCCTTGCCTCGGGCAATCTGGTCGTAGTCGAGGTCGACGCCAAGACCGGGTTTGTCGGTGATGGTGACACAGCCATCAACGATAGGAACCCGCCCTCCGTCGACAATCTCGTCCTTGGCCTGTTGCCATGGATAATGGGTGTCACAGGCATAGGTCAGGTGTGGCGTTGCGGAAGCCACATGCGCCATGGCCATGAGGGATACGCCGAGGTGGCTGTTCGAGTGCATTGAGAGGCCGATGCCGAAAGTCTTGCAGGTCTTGGCGAGCTGCTGCACGCGCCGCATCCCACCCCAGTAATGGTGATCGCAGAGAACGACCTGAACGGCGTCCTTTGCAACGGTTTCCGGAAGATCCTCGAAACAGGTCACAGCCACATTGGAGCCAAGGGGCGTGTCGACACCTTCCTTGAGAAGGGCCTCGCGGACTGCCGCCATGCCGGGAATGGAGGCGGTCGGGTCCTCGAGATAGCCGCCTTTGGAAAGTTCCTCCCTGAGATCCAGGCCCACCTTGATCGAGGTCTCCACCGACCATGCGCAATTGGGGTCGATGCGAAGGGGAACCTCGGCTCCCAGTTCCTGTCTCAGCTGTCGGATGGTCTCCACCTCGATCTCCGGCTCAAGGACGCCCGCCTTGAACTTGATCGATCCAAAACCGTAGGTGGAGCGCATCTGCTTGACCTGTGCGACAATCCCCTCGGGTGAGAGTGCCTCTCCATATTCGTCTTCACGCGTGTCGTCGCCCTCGCCGCCGCCCCCTGCGTGCTTGTAAAAGGGATAAGCCGAGAAGGGCACCTTCTCGCGTACCCGGCCGCCAATGAGATCACAGACCGGCTTGCCGACGCTCCTGCCAATCATGTCGAGACAGGCGGTTTCGAGCGCCGAGTAGGTCCTGGCCATCGCATCATTGGGGTTTTCACCGGGAACCTTGTGCGTCTGGGAACGGTCGACCTCCGCCTGGGGCGCCTCGATCATGTCGATCAACGCGCCACAAAGCCGGTAGGCGTCCGCACCGATCACCTTGTCCTTCATGGCGAGGAGATCCGCCTTGGGCTTCTCGCCTCCGTAGGTCTCGGCGATGCCGGTGATGCCATCCTCGGACTTGAGCTCGAGGACATTGCGAAGGGCGTAGGGTTGGTGTAGGCCGTAGGAACTGCGCAGGGGGGGATCGGCTATCGCGATCGAATGAACCTGCATTTCAACAATCTTCATGAAGGGAAAGGTGCTCTGAGGCGCGGAAGAATACGTGCGGAGGGATTCGGGTCAATGCCGCTTGTGGGCTATTCCTTGAAGAGCACAGGGGCCCAGGCATCGGCCTTTTGCTTCAAGGCATGCCGCTGTGCGGCCGTAATGGGGAGATCAGGCGCCTCGAGTCCCTCGCGGAGCTGGCCGGAAGTAGGGTGTCCGGAACGCTCGGCGATAAGGGCCCAGAAGTAGGCCTGCTCGAGATCCTGCTCGACTCCCCGTCCATTGAAGTAGAGGTAGGCCAGCTGGAACTGGGACTCCACATGGCCTGACTGGGCGGCCTGCTTGAACCACATGAACCCCTTGGCTGGATCAAAGACCTGTGCCGATTCATCCAGGTAGATGGTGGCCACGGCGTGCTGGAACTTCGAATCGCCCA
>CAZKNW010000247.1:0-6299 GCA_964554035.1 uncultured Verrucomicrobiota bacterium | reverse complement strand
CGTTACGTCCGTCGATCTTCTCGCCTACGAGGCCGATGGCGGCACCGATGCCGCTGGTAATGTGGTCGTAGCCGGGGGCAATGTCGGTGGTCAGCGGTCCAAGCGTGTAGAAGGGCGCCTCGTGACACCACTCGAGCTGCTTCTCCATGTTTTCCTGGATCATGTGCATGGGCACGTGACCGGGACCCTCGTTCATGACCTGGACGCCCTTCTCCCAGGCACGGGTGGTCAATTCACCCTGCACTTCCAGCTCACCGAACTGGGGCTCATCGTTGGCATCGGCCAGGGAGCCCGGACGCAATCCGTCGCCAATCGAGAAACTGACGTCATAGGCCGCCATGATGTCGCAGATGTCATCCCAGTGCGTGTAGAGGAAGTTCTCCTTGTGATGGGCCAGGCACCACTTGGCCATGATGGAACCACCACGGGAAACAATGCCGGTCATGCGGCTGGCGGTCAGCGGGATGAAGCGCAGCAGGACACCGGCGTGAATGGTGAAGTAGTCCACTCCCTGCTCTGCCTGCTCGATCAAGGTATCGCGGAAAATCTCCCAGGTCAGGTCCTCGGCCTTGCCACCGACCTTTTCCAGTGCCTGATAGATCGGCACGGTTCCGATCGGCACCGGGCTGTTGCGGATGATCCATTCGCGGGTGGCGTGAATGTTCTTCCCGGTGGAAAGGTCCATCACGGTATCCGCACCCCACTTGGTGGCCCAGCGCATCTTCTCCACCTCCTCATCAATGCTGGAGGCGACGGCGCTGTTGCCGATGTTCGCGTTGATCTTCACGAGGAAATTACGACCGATGATCATCGGCTCGGCTTCCGGGTGATTCACATTGGAAGGAATGATGGCCCGTCCGCGTGCGACCTCGTCCCGAACAAATTCAGGCGTGATCACCTTGGGAATCGAGGCGCCCCATGGATTGCCCGGGTGCTGCTTGTAAAGCGAGTTGCGTGGCTTGTCGTCGCCGATCTTCGCCTGAAGCTCCTCCAGTCCCTGGTTCTCGCGGATGGCGATGTATTCCATCTCAGGGGTGATGACCCCCTGCTTGGCATACCAAAGCTGGGTGACGGGATGGCCGGCTGAGGCACGCAATGGCTTGCGGCGCAAACCGGGGAACTCCTGGAGCTTGGTCTTGTCGGCACGACTGGTCGCCATGTCGGCGTGCTTCTCGGTCAGATAGCCGTTGTCCTCAGGACGGACATCACGTCCATCGTACTCCTCGACGTCGTTGCGCTTGAGGATCCAGTCACGGCGCAGGGCGGGCAGTCCCTTTTCCACGTCGCAAGCGACATCCGGATCGCCCCAGGGACCACTGGTGTCGTAGACCTTGACGGGGGCATTTTCCTCGATCTGTCCATTCAGTGCCTTGGTGGGGCTGAGTTTGATCTCGCGCATGGGGACCTGGATGTCCTCATGGATCTTGCCTTTCAGGTAGACGCGCTTGGAGTTGGGGAGGGTCTCGGTGCTGTGGGGCTCGAAGGATTCTTCAGATGCAATCATGGTCCGTTCAGGTGCTGGTTGACCCGGAATGTGATGAGGGAAAGGGAAAAAGTCCTTCCCTACGCCAGCATTACCTGGATCAGGTTCAAGGGTCTGTCATCAACCCGGATGACACTCTCAGCCTTCGTCCGCGACCGGACTGGTTGGCTCCCCTGTTGGAGATCCGACCTTCCGTCCGCCCCCAGCAATTGTCAAGAAACGCACGTTCCAACATGGGCCTTTATGGGTTGAAAACCTTCGCTTTTCGCGTCTGAATGAAAGAAGTCCCGTCTTGAGCCCGTGAAAGCCAGAAACGCCATACAAAGCCCTGCCCCAATGCTGTCGGCACTGGCAACGATGTTCTGGCTGGTGGGGACGTTCCTGCTACCAGCCGCATCCGCCGTCTCCCTCAGCAAGGAAAGCCGCCTGTCCGCCCTGGCACCGGCCCGCGCATGGATGGTGATCAACGGCCTTGGGGACCGGAACAACCCCTTCCGCCAGAAACTGGCTGAACCCTTCCACGGCGACACGCTCTTTGCCCGATTCGACCTGATCTACAAGTCGGAGTCGGTCGATACACCGCTGGAGAAGGATGGTGAATTCCTCGTATTCTGGATGGACGACAAGGAAGGCAACGACCTTTCCACCCACAATGGAGGCATTCCGAACATCGGCATCCACGTGACCGATGAGCAGAACCGCTTCATGGTGCGCTTCAACTCCAGTCGGCAGGTCTTCAGCAAGACCCAGCTCAAGGGGGACACCACCTACCGCGTCGTAGCCCGCCTCTGGAAGTCGCGCCCCGGCAAGGAAAGCATCTACGACTCGCTCGACCTCTGGGTTGATCCCAAGCCGGGTGAGGAAAACAATCCCCACGCCTCCACCACCCAGAAGAATGGGATCAAGGAGATCAACTGGGTGGGTTTCAGTACAGGACGAAAGACCGAACCCACCGATGAGATCCTGTTGTCAGAGATCCAGCTGGAGTCGACCTGGACAGGCATTCTTGGTGTGGAGGCCGAGGTCGCCCAGGGTGAACCCGAAAAGCCGGCCGCACCGCCCAAACCCCACGTGGATTTCGCCAAGCAGGTCTATCCGATCCTGAAGCAGCAGTGCTTCGACTGCCATTCCGGTGAGAAGGCCAAGCAGGGCCTTCGTCTCGACCTCGTGGACGAACTCCTCAACCAGGTGCATCCCGGCCAGCCCGGTGACAGCAAGCTGATCACCCTCATCACCTCCTCCAATGAGGATGACCGAATGCCTCCCGGCCCCAAGCGAAAGCCCCTGACCCCGGAACAGGTCGAAATCCTAGCCACCTGGATCGAACAGGGAGTCGAATGGGACGAAACCCTGCTTCCCACACCGGTGGCCAAGTCCGACCACTGGGCCTTTCAACCCATCCAGCGCCCGGAAATACCGGATGTTGCCAAGAGCGAAGGTATCCTGACGCCCGTCGATGCCTTTATCCGGTCCCATCAGGAGGAGATGGGAGTCACGCCCGGCAAGCCCGCCGCGATGGCAACCCTCAAGCGACGCATCGCCCTCGATCTGACCGGCCTGCCCGTCAGCGCCCTGCAGCACCTTTCCATCAAACCCGACCTCGAGGACCAGTCGCAGCCCGAGGATGCACTCAAGCTGTGGATCGATCAGCTCCTTGCCTCAAGGGAGTATGGCGAGCGCTGGGGACGCCACTGGCTCGACATCGCCCGCTTTGGAGAAAGCAACGGACACCAGCACAACCGCGATCGGCCCTATGCATGGCGCTACCGGGACTACGTGATCGCCAGCTTCCAGAACAACAAGCCCTTTGACCGCTTCCTGACGGAGCAGATCGCCGGCGACGAACTCCCCTACGCGGATGAGAACCTCATTGCCACCGGCTTCCTGGCCGCCGCGCGCTACAGCGGCAACGAACTGGACAAGGAGATCCAGCGCAATGACATCCTGGTGGATGTCGCCAACACCACCGCCAAGGCCTTCCTCGGCCTGACCATGGAGTGCGCCCAGTGCCACACGCACAAGTTTGATCCCATCAGCATCCGTGACTACTACCGGTTCCAGGCCTTCTTCGCGAAGGGCCAGCCTGGCAATGTGGTCATGAAGCGCGACCAGGAGAAGGCCGCGCCTCTTATCAAGCGCCGCTGGGAGATCTTCGACAAGGTGCATCACCGGTTGGTGGAGGCCCGTCGTCGCCGCGGCTATCCGGAACCCGTGCTTGTGATTCCGAAGTCCGTGGTGGGCGGCATGAACAAGGAGGAGCGCGCCGAATTCAATGTGCTTGAGAAGAAGATTTCCGCGATCAACCAGACCTGGGCATGGATGGCGCCCTCCTCCACCGAGGAGCCGCTTCAACGTGCCCCCCATGAGATGCGCTGGCCGCTGGAAAGGGATCCCCAACTGCTCGCTTCCCTCAAGAGCCACATCCTCCTCCGGGGTGAAGTGAAGAGCAAGGGTCCGGTGGTCCATGCCGGCTGGCCCGCCGTGTTTGGACCGGGTGAAGTGCCGGACTCCAAACCAAGAACCGCCCTCGCCGGATGGCTCACCTCACCTGGGAATCCGCTTACCGCACGCGTGTGGGTCAACCGCGTCTGGCAGTGGCACTTCGGAAAGGGACTGGTCGACACCTCCGCCGATTTCGGCACACAGGGCACCCCTCCCTCCCATCCCGGACTTCTTGACTGGCTGGCTTCGGAGCTGATCCAGAGCGGCTGGGACACCGCCCATCTTCATCGCCTCATCCTTCACTCCGCCACCTACCAGCAGTCGGACTCCTTTGACAAAGCCAACGAATCACGCGATCCGGACAACCTGAGCTATTGGCGATGGGAACCGCGGCGGATCGAGGCCGAGGCCATCCACGACAGCATCCTGGCCATTGCCAACCTGCTTGAGCCTTCGGAAGGAGGCCCATCCGTCCCGGTCGACAAGGCAACGCAGTCCCACAAGCGGAGCATCTACGCCCAGCAGAAGCGTGATCGTCAGCCGCTTCATCAGACCTTGTTCGACGCCCCCAATACCACCACCAGCTGCGCCCGTCGCCGTGTTTCCACAGTCGCCCTCCAGCCACTCTTCCTGCTCAACAGCAGCTTCATGGAAAAGGCGGCGAACTCCCTTGCGGAACGTGTAAGGAAGGCGGCTTCCAGCGAGGATCCTGAAGCACTTTCCCGGACCGCGATCGAGACCGTGCTCGAACGGCCCGCAACAGACGAAGAGGTCGCCAAGGCCGGGGAACTGCTGGAGGCGACGGGGCTTCCAGGGCTCTGCCTCGCCCTCCTGAATCTCAACGAATTCCTTTACATCCCATGAACCCAGGAACCAGCAGAAGATCCTTCCTGATGGGCACCGGTCTCGGTGCCGGCACAGTTGCGCTATCCTCGCTGATGGCAACGGAAAGGCACGGTGCTGCAACCCGCAGGACCCTGCCCCACTTCACGCCCACGGCAAGGAACGTCATCTTCCTGTTCATGTCCGGCGGTCCCAGCCAGGTGGACACCTTCGACCCCAAGCCGGATCTGGCAAAGTTGGCCGGAAAGGATGTTCCAGACAGCATCGCGGCCCGCGTTCCCAAGATCAAAAGGGCCGGCCTGAAGAACCTGATGGCTTCGCCATGGGAATTCCGGAACCACGGACAAAGCGGGATTCCTGTTTCAGACCTCTTCCCGGAGGTGGCACGACACGTTGATGATCTCTGCATCCTGCGATCGGTGAACCACAACAATCCGGTGCATGGCCCGGGTGAGTGTGTGGCCCTGACCGGCACCAGCATCGGTGACCGCCCCAGCATGGGTGCCTGGTCGGTCTATGGACTGGGAGCGGAGACGCAGGATCTTCCCTCCTTCATCACGATGAACCTCCATTCCGACGGCATGCAGTTCCCACAGGCGGCCGGATGGGGAACCGGATTTCTACCCTCACGTTTCCAAGGCACGGTGGTGGATCCCTCCAAGGGCATCCAGCACGTCGGCATGCCAAAAGTAATGACCGATTCAGCAAGGCGCAAGCAGCTCGACACCATCCGTTGGTTCAACGAGCGCCACCTGGGTGGTTTGAAGCAGCATGGTGAACTCGAGGCGCGCATCCGTTCCTACGAAATGGCCTTCCGCCTCCAGAGCTCGGCACCGGAGCTCTTCGATCTCAAGGGCGAATCCGAGACCACCCACAAGCTTTATGGAACCGACCAGTCCCAGTGCGCCTCAGTGGCGAAGGCCTGCATGCTTTCCCGGCGGATGGTCGAACGAGGCGTGCGCTTCGTGCAACTACGTGTCGGAGGCTGGGATGCCCATGGCAACATCAAGGCCAACCATGAAAAGATGGCAGCAAGGACCGACAAGCCCATCGCCGGACTTCTGACCGATCTCAAGCAGCGTGGCCTTCTGGATTCGACCCTGGTGGTCTGGGGTGGCGAGTTTGGACGCACGCCCACCATGGAAGGTCGCGGCAATGGGAGGGACCACTCACCTGCCGGATACACCAACTGGATGGCAGGCGGCGGAGCCCGGGGCGGCACCATCATTGGCCAGACCGATCCCATCGGTTATGTGGCGGTGGAACGCCCCATCAGCATTCACGATTTTCACGCCACCGTGCTTCATTCACTCGGACTCAGCTCCGATCAGCTCACCTACAACCACCACGGCCGGGACGAGATCCCAACGGTCTTTGGAGGCAGTCCCGTGCTTGAAGTTTTCAGCTGAGGATTATTGCTGAAGCTCATTCAAAGGGGGGGGCCATCTTTTCATCTCGTGTGAAAACTATCCGAATGGGAGCGAGACGCTCCCGTAACTGGCAGACGAGACGTCTACCACCACGGGTTTTG
>CAZKNW010000246.1:0-6300 GCA_964554035.1 uncultured Verrucomicrobiota bacterium | reverse complement strand
CCAGTTGCTCTTTCAGTTCCCGGGACATGCCTCAGACGGCCGACTTGGAATTGCGGCATTCCTCCTGTGCCTCCCGGAAATGGCGGCAGAGCAGGGAGGCGACATCCCTCAGGGGGCGCAGCTCCGTGCTCAGGAGGACATCCGCCTGGCGGTAGAAGGGGGATCGCTCCTCCAGCAACTGGTGGATCCTTCCCTTGGGGTCCTCGCATTCAAGCAGGGGGCGGTTGCCCTGTGCGGAGACGCGACGGTAAATGGTTTCGGGATTGGCCCAGAGGCAGACGACGAGGGAGTGCTTCTTGAGCGAGGCGACGTGATCGGAATTGGCGCCCACGCCTCCCCCGGTGGAGATCACCTTGCCGCTTTCCTGGCCGACCAGTTCGATCACCTGGCTTTCCAGCTCGCGGAAGACGGTTTCACCGGCCTGTTCAAAGATCTCGGGAATCGTGCGTCCCGCGCGCTCCTCGATCAACTGGTCCGTGTCGAGGAACTCAAAGCCCAGGAACCGGGCTGCCATTTGCCCGGCCGTGGACTTGCCCGTACCCATGAACCCGATCAGGGCCAGGTTGCGGATGTCGCGTTGTTCCATCGCCATTCCCAAGAAATAGACCAAGCGCTGCCATGAGGCACGCATCGATTTATAATCGGCCTGAGAATGTCGTTCCGGTCCGTAAGGATGGCTTTCCCTGAATCGATTCAGTTGAAACACCGTCCTATTGAACAATCAGGCTCGACTTTCCGTTGTGCCCTGATATCCCGCTCGTTCACCTCACCTGACATCTTATACATGAAGAAATCGATCTCGTTGGTTCTTTCGTTGGCGCTGTTTTCCGGCGTCGTGATCTCGACGTCCGCCCAGGACAAGAAGAAACCCCAGACCTGGGAGGAGCAGAAAGCAGCCCGCCTCAAGCCGGTTGATGCGGAGAGCAAGAAGAAGATTGTGGAAGCCTTGCCGGACAAGCCGAGTCGCAAGCCGGGCAAGGATCGTCGGGTGCTTGTCTTCTGGCGCTGTGGTGGATTTGTGCATACCAGTATTCCGAATGGCAACTTCTGCCTTGAGAAGATGGGTGAGAAGACCGGTGCCTTCACGGCCGATCTCTCGGATGACTACTCGGTCTTCACGAAGGAGAACCTGAAGAAGTATGATGCGATCATCTTCAACAACACGACCCACCTCGTCCTCGAGACCGAGGCCCAACAGGATGCGATCATCGACTTCCTCAAGCAGGGCAAGGGCGTGGCGGGCATCCATGCCGCCGGGGACAACTTCTACAAGTGGGCGATGGGTGCCGCGATGATCGGTGGCCAGTTCAATGGGCATCCCTGGACCGCAGGTGGCAAGTGGGCCTTCAAGCTCGATGACCCTGACCACATCCTGAACCAGGCCTTTCTTGGAAAGGGCTTCTGGCATACGGATGAGATCTACCAGTACAAGCCGGATACCTTCGAGGGTGAGGAGAACCTCCGGATCCTGATCTCGCTCGACATGACCAAGGATGCGGTGACCAAGGTGCTGGACAATCCCAAGTTCGAGAGATTCAACAAGCAGTATGGAGAGGGACCAAGACAGGTACCTGTTTCCTGGTTGCGTGAGTTCAAGGGCGGTCGCGTCTTCTTTACCAACTTCGGACATCGCGAGGACACCTACTGGCAGCCCAACGTGGTTCAGCACATGCTGGACGGAATCCAGTACGCCCTCGGTGATTTGGAAGCCGATGCCAGGCCAACCGCCAAGGCCGGAAAGAAGAAGCCTGCACTGGCTCCGGCGAAGTAAGCTGAGTTGGGAAGATTCCGATTTGAAGGGCCGTCCTGTTTGCAGGGCGGCCTTTTTTGTTGGCAAGCGTCGTGACTCCCCATGTTTGGAGTCCCGCCTTTACAGATTGTGTGAAAACGGTAGGGCCCGTCGCTCCGCGCGGGCCTGTGCTGCGGACGGTGTAACCATGCCGATGGTGCGCTGGCAACCCAAGCTCAGGCGCTCACGGAGTGATCGCCCTACCTGATATGGGTGATTCACTCATGCCTTTGGTTATTTGGGGGCGTCTCACCCTCTTTTTTCGGTTGGTTTTCACACAGTCTCTGAAGGCAGGACTCCGAACGGGTCCTAATCCGCCTTGAGCACTCCCTCCATCACCTTCCAGACGTTGTCCGCCACAATGGAATGACCCTCGGGAGTTGGATGGATGAGATCGGGGAGATTGTATTCGGGGTCACCCCCGACGCCTTCCAGGAGGAAGGGAACCAAAGCGGTCTCCTTTTCCTTGGCCACCTCGGGAAAGATCTTGGCAAAGGCCTCGGTGAATTCCCTGCCCATGTTGGGGGGCATCTGCATGCCGGCCAGGATGACCTTTACCTCAGGAAACCTGGCGCGGGTCTTGTCGATGATGCCGATCAGGTTCCTTCTCGTTTCCGCTGGCGAGATGCCGCGCAGCCCGTCGTTGCCCCCCAGTTCCAGCAGGAGCACATCGACCGGCTTTTTCAGCAGCCAGTTGATGCGCCTCAGGCCGCCTGCTGTTGTGTCGCCACTGACCCCGCCGTTCACGACCTCGTAATTCATGCCCGCCTTGGTGATCCGCGTCTGCAGCTTGGCGACAAATCCCTCCTCTTTCTTGATGCCATAGGCGGCAGCCAGGCTGTCACCGAGCACGAGGATCCTTGGGGTGTCGGCCAAACCCTCAACAACGAGGACGCCCAAAAGCAGAAGGACGGCGATCAACCGTGGCACACGATAATGCATCGGGCTGCTCATTGGATGGGTTTGAACTCCTTGCCATCGCCGAAGGAGGCCACCTTGTTCTGGAAGAACGAGACGTAATACCAGTCGGTGGCGTCGGTGAGGTCCTTTTTCACAATGTTGTAGCCGTAGCGATAGACAACCACGCCGCTCGGATGGGACTCGATGAAGTCAGGCTTGCCGAATTCTTCTAGAACCTGTGTTCGGGCCATCCCGATGTGGATGTTGGAAAAGTCCCTTGGCTTCGATTCTTCATCGTTGGAGGAGCAACCTCCCAGAAGGAGACCGGAAAGGATGAGAAACAGAATTATCCTCATGATGGGTAAGCCTTCCCTCAACCGGCCACTGCGTCAAGGGAGTCTGTTTTGATGCGTTGTGAACAGACTGTGTGAAAACTCGGGGCGGGACGCCCCAAGAACCGGCAGGCGAGACGCCAACCACCACGATCCTGAAGAAATGGCCCAAAAACTGTGGTGGTCCCGCAGGCGCGGGATCCCGTCTGCCAGTTACGGGAGCGTCTCGCCCCCAATAACCGAAAGCATGAGTGAATCACCCATATCAGGTAGGGCGATCACTCCGTGAGCGCCTGAGCTTGGGTTGCCAGCGCACCACTGGCATTGCTGCACCGTCCGCAGCACAGGCCCGCGCGGAGCGACGGGCCCTACCGTTTTCAAACAGCCTGTGAAGGCGGAACTCCGAACAGGGTGTGCTGATCGTTTGGTTCTAGTCCACAAGGGGCGTTCGTTTCATCAGGTAGCCGAAGAGGTCGGCGATCTGCTGGTCATTGAGGGCCTCCGTCAGTCCTTCCGGCATGAGGGAGGTGTGTGATGCCTGGAGCGACTGCAGACGTGAGCGGGGAATCAGGTGGGTTTGACCGCCCACATCGCGCAGGGTGACGTTCTGATCGTCCTGGTTGACGAGGAGGCCGCTCAGGGAAAGCCCGTCCTGGGTGGTCACCTGATAGCCGGTGAACTCCTCGCGGATGGCGGCACTGGGATCGACAACGGCCAGCAAAAGGAAATCCAGGTTGTCCCGCTCGTAGCCTGTCAGGTCGGGTCCGATGTCCCCACCTTCCTCAAACAACTTGTGACAGGTGGCGCAGGCCAAGGTGAACAGCTGTTTTCCGTTGGCGAGGTCGGGTTGGTGTTTTCCACCGGTCACGATCGTTCGGACCTTGTCCATCTGGGGCTGCTTGTCGCCTCCGCTTTCTCCGACATTCCCCCAATGCTTCTTGAGTAGTGCCTGGACCTCCTTGGATTCGTGGGAGGCCATCTGCTGAACGACGGCGAAGTCGAGGTCCTGCTTCTTGATGACCCAGGCATCGATGTCCTCCAGGAGATCCAGTGCCCAGTTGGCCCGGCTTGCCAGGAGACGATGTGCGGTGGCGCGAACTCCATTCTCCTCGGTCAAGGTCCGTTGGTAGGCAGAGAGCACGGTCTTCGAGATGGATGGATCGTCAAACTGGATGAGGGCGTTCAAGGCAGCCAGGTGGAAGGATGTGGCACCTTGGAGGGACAGCAGTTTCTTGAAGGCAGGGACGGCCTTGCTGACATGGGCCTCGGAAAGGGCCTGGACGCAGGCAAGACGCTGGGCGAGATCGGCCTTGCTGTCGGTTACCAGCTTGATGGCCTTGTTGATGGCCTCCTGATCGCCTCGTTGGATTCCGAGGACCAGTCCATCGGTTCCGAGGGAATCCTGATAGGCCTTGATTGCATGGTTGATCTCGGACGGGAGATCATCGATGCGACGTCCCTGGAAGGCTTGTTGAAGGCCACCGATCAGACGGCCGGTGGTTTCCTTGTTGTCCGAATGCTCTAGTAGTCGGGAGGCGGCAGCGAGGGCATCCTTGGTTCCCTCGCTGGCAAAGCGGCGCATCAGTCGGGCAAGGATGTGGTCCTGAACGATGGGCGCATTCCAGACGACGGGCCGGGTGATCATGTCGACGACCTGTTTGCTGGAAGGAATCGCCTTGGCTTCCAAGGCCCACCACAGCATCAATGGAATCTGGAGGTCGGAATGATCCGAATCCTTCTGGAGCAAGACGGCAAGGATATCCAAGGCCTCGGGATTCTGGATGCGTTTCATGCTGGCGGCCATCTGCGACCGCACCTCCGCTTCGTTCTCGTTGGCTGCGGCTTCCTTCAGGGCTGCGAGGGTGGAGGAGGGTAGTGTATGGCGGTCACCAAGTATGCGGGTAATCCATCTTCGGACGTGTGGATTTCCGGACTCCAGCTTGCTGATGGCCAGTTCATCCGTGACGCCTCCGAGTTGATCGAGAGCGAAGAGGGCATCGAGCGACCGGGGTTTGTTTTCCTTGGTGACGATTTCCTTGAGGAGTGGGAGTGCCTCAGGATCCTTTCGGTCCACGAGGACCTGGAGTGCCCTTTGGCGGTACCACTTGTTGCCATGGGTCGTGAGGGTTTCGATCAGGTCCGGTGTGGACTGCTTTGTGAGGTCGAAGGGCTTCGAGGGTGAGGCTCCCTTGGCGGCGAGCCGATAGATCCGGCCGCTGCTCTTGTGCCAGTTGTCGCGCGGATCCACGTGGGTCAGGCGGCTGTCGTACCAGTCTGCCATGAAGACCGATCCGTCCGGGCCCACCTTGAGATCGACCGGGCGGAACCAGCGATCGCGACTCAGGATGAGGGGTGGGAAATCCTTGGTGCGCCAGGTGGAGGTGTCCGGCATGAGCTGGCTGGCCATGACGCGGTTGTGCAGTGAATTGGCGGCGACCACGCCTCCCTGGTATTTCTCGGGCCATGAGTCGGCCTCGTAGATGGCAAAGGTCTGGGAAAAACGATCCCTCAGTCCCTCGTGTCGCATGTGCTCGAAGTAGCCATAGGCATGGGGATTGGTCAGGGGGCCATGCTTTCCCCAGGTCTTCTTTCCGTAGCTTCCCTGCGGATAGAACATGCCGTGGGTATTGCCATTGTTGGTTCCCGAGAAGAGACGACCTTCCGAGTCGAACTCCACGCTGAAGGTATTGCCGCCGCCCTCCGCGTAGATCTCAAAGACATGGGTTTCAGGGTGATACCGCCAGATGCACTGTCCCTTGAAGTGGAGTCCCTTGGTGGCGCGGGTGTTGATGGTGGCGGTGGTGGTGCTTCCGTTGGCTCCATACAGCCATCCATCCGGTCCCCAACGCAGGCTGTTGGCGACGGAGTGGGTGTCCTCCAGTCCGAATCCGCTGATGTGCACCTCCGGATCCCCATCCGGGATGTCGTCCATGTTGCGGTCCGGATAGAAAAGCAGGTAGGGCGGATTCAGGACCCAGATGCCTCCGCGGCCGAATTCCACCGAGGTGGCGATGTTCAAACCGGTGATGACCTCCTTGTGCTTGTCATAGACGCCATCGCCGTCTCTATCCTCATGCACCGTGACACGGTCCTTGCCCTTCACATGATTGGGAGGGGCGGCGGGAACCTTGTCGAAGACGGCACGGAGGTGCTGGTCGTATCGGATGACCTTGAGTCCGGCGGGAAAGGGATACTGCTCGTACTGAACGACCCACAGGCGCCCGCGGTGGTCGAAGTTGATGAAGAGGGGCTGCTTGACGTGGGGCTCCCAGGCGACGA
>CAZKNW010000245.1:0-6312 GCA_964554035.1 uncultured Verrucomicrobiota bacterium | reverse complement strand
ATCTTGGATGATCCGGTCCGCATGTACCTCAGGAAGATGGGCCAGGTTCCCCTGCTCACCCGTGAGCAGGAGGTTGAGATCTGCAAACGCATCGAGGATGCCGAGCTGGAACTCAAGGCCATCATCTATTCCTTCGGATTCGCGGGCAAGGAGCACATTGCACTGGCTGAAAAGCTGATTTCAGAGCCTCCCAAGGAGCGCTTTGACCGCGTGATCGTGGACAAGAAGATCGAGAACCGCGAGCAACACCTCCATGACCTCCGCAAGCTGGTGAAGCGCGTCAGGAAGGTGGATGGCGAAGTGGATGAGAAGTACCAGAAAGTCCGCAAGGCCGCCACGGAGAAGACCCGCGCCAAGCTCCAGACCGATTTCAAACGCTCTGACAAGCGGCTGCAGAACACCTTCCCGAAGTTCTTCTACAAGCAGAAGGTCATCGAGGAAATGGTGCTGGTCAGTGAGAACATCTTCGACAAGATCCAGCAGAGTCTCTGGCAGATCAAGGACCTGAAGACCAAGCCCGAGTTTCCCCAGAAGGAAATGATCATCAAGGGCGAGGAACTCAAGATCACGGCCCTCGAGGAGTTTGTCCGCATGCCCTACGAGGAGTACCTGAAGGCCTACCACCGCCTCAAGCTCTACGCCGACAAGGCCCACAAGGCAAAGACGGAGATGGTCGAGGCCAACCTGCGACTCGTCATCTCGATCGCCAAGAAATACACCAACCGCGGACTCGCCTTCCTCGATCTCATCCAGGAAGGCAACATGGGTCTGATGAAGGCGGTGGAGAAGTTCGAATACCGCCGCGGTTTCAAGTTCTCGACCTACGCCACCTGGTGGATCCGCCAGGCCATCACCCGTTCCGTGGCCGATCAGGCCCGCACCATCCGCATCCCGGTCCACATGATCGAGGTGATCAACAAGCTGATGCGCGTGCAGAAACAGCTCGTTCAGGACTATGGTCACGAACCGACGCCTGAGGAAATTGCGGACGAGATGGGACTTCCCGTCGAGCGCGTGAACCAGATCCTCAAGATGGCCCAGCAGCCGATCTCAATGCAGGCCACTGTGGGCGACAGTGGTGACGCCTGCTTCGGCGACTTCATCGAGGACAAGGCCGCCGAGAACCCGTCGGAGATGACCGGATTCAGCATGCTCAAGCAGAAGCTGAACGACGTCCTGACAAGCCTTACCGAGCGCGAGCGCAAGGTCTTGGAACTTCGCTTCGGACTGGTCGACGGCTACGCCCGCACCCTCGAGGAGGTGGGCAAGCAGTACAAGGTCACCCGCGAGCGCATCCGACAGATCGAGGCCAAGGCCCTGAGGAAGATGCGCCACCCGACGCGCGTCCGACAACTTCAAGGCTTCCTCGAATCCGAGGAAATCGAGTTCTGATCAGGACTCCATCAATCACGCAACCGGGACGGTTTTTCCGTCCCGGTTTTTTTGTTTTCCAGACGTGTGCCGTCGACCACACTCCGCGCCCGTGAGCAATCTGAGGGACAGGGCCGAAAAGGCATATGAAACGGCCCGTCTGCATCTTCTCGAAAGCAGGGGAGCTCACGGCCACTGGGAAGGCCGACTTTCCAACAGTGCCCTTTCCACAGCTACGGCCGTCACCGCCCTTGCCATCGCAGATCATCAGCTGAATGGAGGCATTCCTGAGGCCCATGAGCAGATCCATGCTGGAATCGACTGGCTGGCGAGGCACGTCAACCAGGATGGAGGCTGGGGAGACACGCTGCTCAGCCATTCCAACATCAGTACCACCACCCTTGTCTGGGCCGCCTTTGGAACCGTCAAGGGCGCCGACGAGCGCTACCCTGAGATCGTGTCCGGAGCGAGGCGGTGGTTGACCGAGAAGGCGGGGGGAGACACCCCTGAAGCTCTTTGTCAGGCAATCATCGGGCGCTACGGCAAGGACAAGACCTTCTCCGTGCCCATCCTGACCATGCTGGCCGTCAGTGGTCGGATTGGTCCCGGCAAGAATGCGTGGAAGCAGGTCATCCAGCTGCCCTTCGAGCTGGCTGCCCTACCCCAGGAATGGTTCGCGACCCTCAGGCTTCCGGTGGTGAGCTATGCCCTGCCCGCCCTGATCGCCATCGGCCTCGTCAAGCATTCACGATCCCCGAGCTGGAACCTGCTGACCCGATCCCTCCGCAACTGGGCCACCGAGCGTACGCTGGGCGTGCTCGAGCGCATCCAGCCATCCAATGGCGGCTTCCTGGAGGCCACACCCCTGACCAGCTTTGTCGCCATGAGTCTTGCCTCCTGTGGACGCGTGGGCCATCCCGTGGTGACCAGAGCCGTGCGCTTCCTGCTCGATTCAGCCAGGCCCGATGGCAGCTGGCCCATCGATACAAACCTCGCCACATGGGTCACCTCGCTTGCCATTCACGGGCTGGGACCGGAGGCAGCTGCGAGCCTGAGCCCCACACCGTTGCCATGGTTGCTCCAGCAGCAATATCGGGAGCGGCACCCCTACACCAACACACCTCCGGGAGGCTGGGCCTGGACGGATCTGCCGGGAGGGGTCCCAGACGCGGATGATACTCCCGGAGCCCTGATTGCCCTCCTGCATCTGTCAGGCGACAAACCAACGACCGACGTTGTGGACGGCGCATCGGCCGGAATTGATTGGCTGCTCAACCTCCAGAACGCGGACGGAGGCATGCCGACCTTCTGCCGAGGCTGGACCAACCTGCCCTTTGATCAAAGCAGTTGCGATATCACCGCCCACACTCTGAGGGCCATGGAGCTTTGGCTTAGATCGGGTACGCTGCCTGAAAGACAGGAAAAGGCGATGTTCAGGTGTATTCGATCGGGTCTGGCCTACCTCATCAAGCAGCAGGCCGGAAACGGTTCATGGCTCCCTCTCTGGTTCGGCAATCAGGACCTGCCCGGCGAAGGGAACCCCACCTACGGGACTTCCAAGGTGCTTGTCGGCTTGGCTGCTGTCGCTGGTCTGCCCGAGATGAAAGGGCTGGGACTCAATGAGGCGATCCGGAAAGGTCTGTTGTGGCTGACGGAGACTCAGCATCCATGTGGAGGATGGTCCGGTGGGAAGGCTGGCAATCCATCAGTGGAAGAAACCGCCTTGGCGATCGAGGCCATGGCATCCCTGTCAAAAGTAGGTGATGCCGCTTCACTGGATCTTGTCGAGAGCCTGGAAGCCGGTGTGAAATGGCTCTGTTCTGAAGTTGAGAGAGGCACCTGGACCCAAGCTTCACCCATCGGGTTCTGCTTCGCCAAGCTCTGGTATTTTGAAGATCTTTATCCGGTCGTCTTCACCACCGCTTCCCTGAGGGCCTACCTTGATTTGGTCCGATGATCAATTGGGACCGAAGAAATCGTCCTCCATTTCACCGGGGCGGGTCTGCCTCGCCCCCTTCATGGCGAGGCTGAGATCATCATCAGCGTCGTCCGTTTGAAAATCATCAAAGTCGTCCTCAACCGTTGAGTTCGCTCCCAGTGTAAGATAGCTCCCATTGTCCTTCCCGCTTTCAAGTGGCACGGCAACCGGCAGACCCGGATCGCCCCTCCTTGAATACGTCTCCGGCAAAGCGTTCTGAGAGGCGACAGACGCCCCCTCGATGATCTCGAGCAATCCCACCACGGTGGTCTGCAGCACCTTTGACTGCTCCGCCATGACCGCGGCAGAACAGGCACTCTCGTGGGCGTTGGCGGAGTTCGACTGGGTCAACCGGTCCATCTGGGTGACGGCAGCGGCAACCTGGTTGATGCCCTGGCTCTGCTCCTGCGAGGCCATGGCGATCTCCGCAACCAGGTCATCGACCTTTCGGGCCTGGTCCACAATACCGATCAGGTGCTCGGAAACCCTGTTGCTCAGTTCAACACCATGGTTACTGGTCGAGATCGAGTCCTCAATCTTCCGCTTGGTTTCCTGGGCGGCCGCGGCGCTTCTCTGCGCAAGGCTCCGGACCTCATCCGCCACCACGGCAAATCCAAGTCCGGCCTCTCCCGCACGGGCAGCCTCGACGGCGGCATTCAACGCCAGGATGTTTGTCTGGAAAGCAATTTCATCAATGGTCTTGATGATCTTGGAAATACTGTCGCTGGATTGCTGGATGGCCTCCATGGCCTGGATCATCTCCGACATCTGCTGGGATCCAAGCTCGGCCGAATGCCGAGTCTGGGCGGCCAATTCCTTGGCGCTCCCGGCATTATCGGCATTCTGCTTGGTCATGCTGGCGATTTCCTCAATCGAGGCGCTGGTCTCCTCAAGCGATGCCGCCTGGGTGGAAGCCCCGTCAGCGAGCACCTCACTGGCGGCAAGGATCTGTGAAGAGGCACTGCCAATTGAGGTGGAAGCCGCCTCAAGGCTGGTGCTGATTCCCTTGAGGGGCCGTGAAATGGACCTGGCCAGGACCACGACAACAAAGAACATCAGGATCAGCGCCCAACCACTCAGGGCCACCGACTGAAAAGTCGCCGCCCCATTGTCAGCCATCAACAGATCCTCCGGAATGCAGACCCTGAGCGTCCAGTCGGTTCCAGTCGTCCCCACCACGATGGGCGCCTCAACCGTCAACAACCCCGCGGAAGTCACGGAATCGTCCAAGGTCTTTCCTGAATTGTCAGAGTTTCCCTGGGACAATCCGACCTTGCCTCCAATTCTTCCCCGATCGGGATCAGCAACAACGATGCGGTTCGCATTGAGCAGTTCGGCAAAACCCCCACCAAAGGGTTGAATCGCCTCCACCATGCCCTGGAAATGCTCCTGTGGAAGCTGAACACCCACCACACCCACGAACCTCTCATCGACAAGAACGGGAACCGAGATGGCCGTCACTTCCACCTTTTCACCGTTCTCAAGGGCTGACTGCATAGCGGCAATGGTCTCGGCCTTCTGCTGCTTCGCGCCAAGATAGAAATTGCCCGAGCCTTCCACTTCATAGCCTGCAAGGGCGGTTTGGGTGAATTCCTCACCATCGCGCAAAACGAGAGGAATGAAACGACCGCTGGCATCATGGCCGGGCAAGTTGGCAAATTCCTTGTCCCGACCATCCAAGGCCTCCGGTTCCCAGCAGCTGTAGACCTCAAGAAAATCGGGATTGGCCGAAAGTACCCGATCGAGGATGCCACGAAAAACCTCACGATCCTTCACACCCTGTAGCCTGAGTCCCTCAAAAGTCAGGGCGACGGTCCTTGCTGCCATCACGGCTTGATTGAGCTCAAGGGAAATCCCGTAAGCATGACGCCGAGCCGATTCCTCCGCCTTCCCCAAGGCCTGTTCCCGGTAGATCCTCCCGGATTGACGCACTTCCAGAAAGGTCAGGAGCGCCAGGATGAGAAGGATCGCTCCATTCACAGCCAGACTCATTCGGTTTTTCAGACTCATGGACTTCATATGACTTACCTAAAATATCGTTCCAATTGGTTCAGGGCTTGAACGGCAATGCAACCACGGCTCCTTGAACGCACCGGTTCACGACCAGATCCCTCCTGGATCCCCGAATCAACATCCCATGGCCGCCAGGTCCCCCTCGGCCTTCTCAATCTGCTTCTTCATGTCAATCTCGAGTGGGGCCAGCATCTGCCAGCGACTAAGATGCTGCCATTCCGGAAGGTCCTGAAAGTCGCTGGAATAGTCCTTGAATCCATCGAGATTCACATCCGCCATGCCCGTCAGTGTATCGGCAATCGCAATGCAGCAGGCGAGGAAGCCCTCGTCGCCCAGAGGCCGTTCAATGCTCCTGGGATTCAGGGGATCATGATGATACCGGACACCATAGATCGTATCCTTGCCCAGCTTCATGTTGTCGCACAGGGCGGCTCCGATCTGGGTATGATCGATGCCGAGTTTCCTCCTTTCGAGGACATCATGCCCACAGCGTCTCTCCATCGCCTCCAGCATGATCGATTCAAATTCACGCGGGAAATCGTGTTCGATCACCAGCTTGCCCACATCGTGAAGAAGGCCCGAAATGTATTCAAAACCAATGGGTTCCCTGAAGACCGAAGCGACCACCTCGGTCAGGCGTCCCACCAGAATGCTGTGGAGCCAGAAGCGCCTCCAGTCCACATGGATCCGAAGCTTCTGGAATCCGTCAACCACCCCAACCGTGAAGGCGATGTTCCGGATCTGGCGCATGCCGATCATCATGACTGCCTGATCGATGCTATCCACGCTTCCATAGGAATAGGCGGAGCTGCTTGCCACCTTGAGGCAGCGCATGGTGAGGCCGGGATCCATGCTGATGATCCTGGATACCTCATCCATGTCGGCACCATCACCCTTGACGGCGTTGCTCAACTTGACGGCGGCGATGGAAAGCGACGGAACCACCGTCG
>CAZKNW010000244.1:0-6322 GCA_964554035.1 uncultured Verrucomicrobiota bacterium | reverse complement strand
CTTCATCTTCTTTTTGGGATAGCGTCTGCCCGCAAGGGATTCTCCATATTCCGCGCGTCCTTCACGCCCGATCGTCCAGTCAACCCCGGCCGCCGCCATCAGGTCCCCTTCGTAGGTGCCATCCACGAACACTTTTGCCCTAAAGCTTCCCTTTTTGGTGACCAGCCTTGTGATCCTCGGCCCCTGTTTCTCAAGCGATTGAAGAGGTTGGCCAGGGAGAACGGTGACGTCGGCCTCATCGAGCATCCGGCGTGTGACCCGCATGGCGACATGGGGTTCGAAGGTCCACCGGGACTGATCCTTCACCTCCGGGTCATAGGGAGCCTTGAGTCCGCGGTCCGTGTAGTCCTTCACGATCCGTGTGTGCCATTCATGGAACAAACCCATCAGTGTGGAACGAACCATCTGGTTCGAGTCGCAGTGGCTCAGCCCGCCGGTGCTCATGGCGCCAATGTGATCAGTGGGTTCCAGAAGAATCACCGAGGCTCCCTCGCGTGCCGCTGCGATGGCAGCGCAGAAACCACCGGGTGTGGAGCCATACACAAGGACATCCGCGTGAGGGATGTCCCGCCCCATGGCCCGTTGGGGGTTCAACAGGCTCCCTGACAGGCAAAGCAGCAGGACGATTCGGAGGATTGTCATGGGAGGAGGTTGCGCCTTCATCCAATGGGAAATCAATGCTGGATAATCGGGCAATGCCGGGCAGACTGGTGGTCATGAAAGCCGGAAGGGTCGGCGGGCCTCCTCATTGGTCATTGCGGAAGGAGAGCGGATGCCGGTTCAGTTGGACGTATTCTTTCAATCTCACCTCTTTTGATTTGTGGCCATCGTGATGGATAAGTCCCTTTTGCGTGTCGTTCGTCGGGCTGTAGGAACAACATGGTTCCTGAGCCTGTTCTTCCTTCTGCCTGGTTTCTCCAACCTCTTCGCTCAGGAGGAGAACCTTGCCATTCTGCACGAGCCGGGAACGCATCGAAATGACCGCACGTGGTTCAGTTGGAGCGGGGCGCCATTGATGCTGGTGAATCACCTGAACCGGCTTTCCATCGACTGCATTGAACGGAGGGAAGACGAGATTGCGAAACTGAGGAGCGGAGAGGACTGGCGGGCGCGCCAGGCGAAGGTTCTGAACTATTTTGATACCTCGATAGGTCCCTGTCCCGCCCGCACCGATCTGAATCCACGGATCACCGGTGTCGTGCACAAGGATGGCTTCAGGGTGGAAAAGGTTCTTTTCGAATCAGTACCCGGCTACCCGGTGACGGGTGCCCTGTTTATTCCCGAGGGGCACCGCGGCAGAGGCCCGGCCATCCTCAAGGTCATCGGGCACTCGGCGGATGCGTTTCGGCGGGATATCTATCAGAACGTCATCCTGAACCTCGTTCACAAGGGTTTCATCGTGCTGGCGATCGATCCGATGGGGCAGGGCGAACGGGTTCAATACCTGGATCCGGAAAAGGGGCGGTCCGTGGTGGGTGGCTCGACGCGCGAGCATTCGCATGTGGGTGTGCAGTGTTTTCTGATCGGGCGTTCCTTGGCGCGTTATTTCACATGGGATGGCATCCGGGCCATCGACTATCTGGTCAGCCGTCCGGAGGTGGACGCCCGGAGAATCGGAGTGACAGGGCTCTCGGGAGGCGGCACGCAGAGCAGTTACGTGGGGGCCATGGATGACCGGGTGCGTGCCGTGGCGCCCGCCGGATACATCACCAGCTACCGAAGGCTGCTGGAATCCATCGGGCCGCAGGATGCCGAGCAGGTGTTCTACCATGGACTCGTGTCCGGAATCGATCATGCGGATCTGCTGGAGGTTCGCGCGCCCAAGCCCACACTCCATGTCACCACGACGCGCGATTTCTTCAGCATTCAGGGAGCCCGGGAAACGGAACGGGAGGTGAAACGGGCCTTTGCGGCGCTTGGCCGACCTGGAAATTATCGACGGGTCGAGGATGACTACGGGCATGGATTCACCCGCAGGAACAATGAGGCGACCTATGCCTTCTTCCAGAAACACCTGAACCTTCCCGGTGACCCGGCTGAGCGCAGTTATCCCTACCTCACAAAGGAGGAGTTGACGGTCACAAGAACCGGGCAGGTGTCCACCTCGATGGATTGCGAAACCGCGTTTTCACTGAACAGGCGGGAGGCTGCGCCGATGCTACGGGCACTGGCTGAATCGCGTCAGTCCATCCGGACTCACATTCCCGGGGTATTGGAGCAGGCCCGGCGTTTGTCAGGATACGAGCAGGCGGTGTCGCTGCACGCGGAGCCGTTTTTCCGGGGACAATATCAACGAGACGGATACCGTGTTGAGAAATGGGGTTTGAAGGGAGAGGGTGAATACATTCTCCCAACCCTGGTGTTCGTTCCCGAGGGGGAGGGCCCCTTTCCTGCAATCATTCACGCACATGCCGATGGCAAGCAGGTGGAAGCCCGGGTGGGCGGGCGGTTGGAGTCGCTGGTCAAACAGGGATTTGTGGTGGCGGCGGTGGACCTCCTGGGGTTCGGCGAAACACGGTTTTATCGGGACCAGGGGCATGCCGATGTTCAGCCCTTTTTCAATGCATTGCTGGCAGGGCGGAGCATTGTGGGGATCAATGCTGGAGATGCGTTGCAGGTGTTTGGGTTTCTCAGGCAGCGGCGGGATGTGCGCGAAAAAGAGGTGGGTGCCGTCGCAATCGGGGCAACGGGCCCTGCCATACTCCACGCGGCGGCGTTCGAGAGGGATCTGGCCTGGGTGATCCTCCAGGAGTCATTGGGCTCCTACGCATCCATTGTCGAAAACAGGCTTTACGACGTGAATGCCAACAGCCTGGTAGCCGGCGCGTTGACGGCCTATGACCTGCCTGATCTGGTTGCCAGTCTGGCTCCAAGAAGGTGTGTTGTTTCGAAGCCGAAGAACCACCTCAATCAGGCAGCCGATCCTGAAGCACTGCGATCAATCCTTCAGGTTGCCATGGATGCCTACGCGGAGGAACGATCCGGAGACAATCTGCTGATCGTTGACGAGCCCCGACCGCTGTCAGAGCTTGCCCTTTGGTGTGCCTCGGTGGGCAGGGAGTGATCCCGACCGGATTCTTTCGCCCCGCCGCAGCCCATCTACATGGATCTCCGGAGCTCATGGCCGGAGGGACTTGTCCTTCTTTGTGTGGGTGATTGTGACCCGGGTCGTGAGGTGGTTTTCCAAAGACCTGGACCAGGGAGCGAATGAAAAGCCTCCAGGCGTTCCCGCCTTGGAGGTCCCCCTTTTACAGGCTTCATGAAAACCGGTTGGGGGAGGATCGCACTTCACCCGGACTGTCGGGCAGCCCTTTTACCCGCCCGCTTTATAATCTGACCTCATCAAGAGACGCCTTCAGTGGTGATCATCCTTTGCCCTGAGTCTCGTGTTTCCGTGACTCGTGACGGATTTTCGTGAAGGCATCCTTCCGGAGAGGAGCCAAAGGGATCGAAATGGATCAAAAACGGGGTCAATCCGGTGTGGATTCATGTGGTATGGCTGATGCTGACAAGGACTCAAACAGATGAAACCCCTAACCCACTAAGAGTCATGAAAACAACAATCACAAAAACAACCAAGATGGCCCTGATGGTGGTTTTGGCCACACAGATGGGCTTTTTTCCTGCGGTCGGCGCCAGTGTGAAGCCCGAGGGTGAACCAACCAGCATCCAGGCAACCAACCGGCAGCCCCAGCTGTTTGAGGAGGGATTGAAGCTGCTTGAAGGTAAGGCAGCGGATAGGGAAACCGGAAAGGCCATGATCGCTGAGGCAGCCCGGGAGTATGCACCCGCCCAGTATTTCATGGGCCTGGTCTACAGGAAAACAGATCAATCAAAGGCCTTTGATTGGTTCAAGAAGGCCGCACGCCAGGGACACGAACCGGCAAAAGCGGCGTTAGAGCAACTCATGCGAACAGATGATCCGGCGAACGTCATGGGCGGATTCTCGGCCCAGGTCCAGTTCCGAATGACCTACGAGCAGATGATCCTGGAGAACCACCGAATGGCAAAAAGGGAGGTGGCAACCCCGGAAACGGAGACCCGCCGGAGCACTGGGAATGCGGAGACCCTGAAGGAACGGAAAGAGCCCGCCTTCACCACCACAATGACCATCACTACTCCCGAGGGCGAGATCGTCATCCACACACCCTCCGCCCAGATGCGGGCCTACGCGATGGCACGAATCGAAGGGGCCTCTCAAGGAGTCGTTGATGATCAGGTGACCGTGGGCGACATGCTCCTGTCCGGGCAGTTGGTCAGACAGGACCGGGCCATGGCCGCGAAATGGTACAAGGCAGCACAGGATGCCGGTTCAATCCGTGGGGTGACGCACATGGCGGCACTTCACGAAAGCCGGCAGGGTGGGGAAGCTGACTACAAGGCCGCCTTCCGCAACTACCTGGAGGCTGCCGAGCATGGGGATGCCGTTTCGATGGTCCGGTGTGCCGAGTTGATCATGAAAGGCAAGGTGGATGTCCCGCTGATCGAAGCCGAACGCTGGCTCGAGAGGGCAACAGACAAGGGAGTGGGACATGAACAGAGAAGGGAGTTCTACCAGAGGTTCGGAGTCAATGCCTCGGTGAATGACCTGGACACATGACAAAAGGACACAAACAAAAGACCTCACACAACAAGCCAGCCGGAACCCCGGCTGGCTTCTTTTTTTTGATCCTGCCACGACGCAATCCACCAAATCGACAGCCAAGTCGGGGAAACCGATACGTCTCAAGAATTGCCCTTCACGACGGATCCTGGCTCAGTCCGGTATCCGGTTACTTGTCCGTGGTCACCATCTGCTCGAGGCAGGAAGTGAGGTAGGGAAGGAGCTGCTTCTTCCGTGAGACCACACCCTGGAAGTCGTAGATGTTCGGTTCCAGCTTCTGGTAGCTGATCTGGTCCAGAAAAGCCTCGGAACCGGTTGCCACCAGCAGTGAGTTTTGTCGGACGACATCGGTGACCAGTAGCGCAGAGAACAGGAACCCGTTCTTGTTCCGATAGTCTTCGAGAGCTTCGACCACTTCTGATTTCCGCTTTTCGAACTGGTCGAAACCAATTTCCTCGATCTGCGCCACGCTGAATTCCTCGCCCTCTTCCTCGTAGATCTTGCAGTCGGTGGTGATGGCCTTGTCGGCAGGAAGGGAGGTCAGGACGGAACCGGAGGCAAACAGCTGTTCGGTAAACCGTGTGGCGTCGACTCCGGCAATCTGCTCCAGTCGTCTGAGGATCTCGCCATCCTGTGGGGTGGCTGTCGGCGAAGTCAGATTCAAGGTGTCTGAAACAAGACCAGCCAGAAGCAGTCCTGCAATCTTCTTGGGGATCTCGATCCCGTAGCGGAAGTAGCAGTCAGCGACGATGCTGGAGGAGCTTCCTACAGGCTCATTCCGGAAGAGGATCGGTTGGGGAGTGGTCAGGGCCCCGATGCGGTGATGGTCGATGATTTCGATGATGTCGACCTTGTCGGCACCCTTCACAGCCTGGGAAAGCTCGTTGTGGTCCACGAGGATCAGTTTCCGGTCCACCTTCTTGAGCAGATCCGACTTCGACAGGATGCCCACGGTCCGCCCCTGTTTGTCAAAGACGGGGAAGGCAGGAAAGTTCGAGCTGGTGGCCACTCCCTGCACGCGGTCGAGACGGTCTTCCATGTCGAAGCTGAGGAAGTCGTTGTCGAGGGCGTATTTCACCGGCAAGGAGGCACGACAGAAATTCGAGGTGGTGGCGGTGTCGTGAGGGGAGAAAATAACACTGACACCGTTCTCCTTGGCGGCCTCAAGGGTCTTTTCCTCCATTCGGTTGCCACCGGTCACAATGAGCGCCCTGACCTTCTCACGGATCGCGAGGTTCTGGATGTCCCATCGGTCACCGACGATGACGACCAGATGCCTGGTGTCGTAGTTCTCGATGCGACGACCGAAGGACTCGACGCTCATGGCGCCGATGATGAGGATCAGCTCCTCCTCCTCGAGGGGACGGTCAGCGTGTGCGAGTTCCCCGGTGAGTGTCTGGGCCAGGCCACCGAGGGAGGCGCGCACCCTGCGGGTATCGGTCTTGCGGTCCGGCGTGGGGAAAATGGCGCGGCTGATCTTGAACATGGAGATCAGTCCCTCGCAGGTCTTGTCAGGATTGAGCACCGGAACCACCCGGATGTCCCGGGCGTCCATGAGTGAGAGCGCCCCCGCCACCGTGGTCTGGGGATCCACGCTCAGGAGGTTGGTCTGCATGACGTCCTTGACCTTGGGCGAGACATCCGAGACGAACTTGGGAGGCTCGACCTTGAAGGTCTTGAGCACGAAGTCGATGCGGTCATTGATGTCGCCACAGCGGG
>CAZKNW010000243.1:0-6334 GCA_964554035.1 uncultured Verrucomicrobiota bacterium | reverse complement strand
AGAAGACGTTTTCCGAAAGCGGTGTTGGTTGGGTAGCCGGACAGGCGATTCTGATGCTGCTCATCACGGCCGCAGCTCCCATGTGGTCCGCAAAGATCTACCATCCCCTTGTGCTGATCCTCGGGTTACTGCACGTCGCATTGGGCGCCTGGAGTGGCATTGCTGGCGCCGTTACCCTTGGGAGAAGCCGGACGATCTATCCCTCTACCAACCAACATGCTGAACTGATCCAGCATGGTATCTACGGGCGACTCCGCCACCCGCTCTACACCAGCCTGATTCTCATCAGCCTTGGATGGTCCGCCCTCTGGAGCAGTTTGGCCTCCCTGTTCCTTGCTCTGGCTCTGGCTATCCTTTTGAACTTCAAGGCTGACTCGGAGGAAGCACTCCTTTCAGAAGGCTTTCCCGATTACGAAGCCTATCGGAAGAGGGTCCCGAAGTTCATACCTCGAATCCGCCACCAGGCAGCGCCCTTGGCGCTTCTCTCTTTGCTCCTTTTCCTCGGTCTGTCTATCAGTGCGCCAGGCGCCATCGATCTTGAGGATGCCATTGCCGAGGCGCTCGAGAACAATCCGGAAGCGGTATTGGCGGACAAGCGGATGGCAGCAGCAAGGTCTGCCGTCATCCAGGCGGACTCCATGCTCTGGCCCAACCTGACCTTGCGATCCAGTTATCTCCGCACAGACAACCCCATCGGGGTGTTCGGAGCGGCGCTCAACCAGCGGTCCTTTGGACCTACCCTCAACTTCAACAACGTTCCTGATGCGGACAACCTGATGGTGGGCGGCATCGTCACGGTCCCCCTTCTTACCGGAGGACAAATCCCAGCCGAGCGAAGCGCCGCACGCAAGGCTGCACAGGCAACGGGGCATTTGCGCGAAGCCGTGAAGAACCAACTTGCCTTCGAGGTCACCCGCCTCTTTCTCAGCATACAGAAGGCACGCGCCTTCGTCGAAACGGCGGAGGCCGCCGTCGCCAGCTACGGCAATAACCTCGCGATCGCAAGCAAGCGACTGGAAGCAGGCAAGGCCTTGAAGGCGGACGTCCTCGACATTGAGGTCCGTTTGGCTGAAGCACAGGAACAGCTTCTCAACGCCCGCAACGCACAGGAACTGGCCCGCAGAGCCATGGCCAACCTGCTTGGGCGTGAGGAAGGAGATTCACTGCCACTCCCTTCCGGGGAGCCCCCGGTCCTCAACTTACCCGCTTCCACACTCCCTTCGGAACGCCCTGAACTCCGCTCACTTGAAAGCCAGCAGGCCGCTGCGGAATCCAGGGAACGTTCTGCAAGAAGTGGACATCGCCCCAAGCTCAGCGCTTTCGCCAGCGCGGAGCAGAACCATGGATGGCACTTCAACGGCAGCGGACGCAACTACACGGCAGGCCTCATGGTCAACTGGAACCTCTTTGATGGCTTCATGACCCAGGGAAAGGTCGATGAAGCACGAAACCATGTGGAAATCATCAAGGAACAAAAGCGCCAGATGCGCCTCGCCATCGATCTGGAGGTCCAACAGGCAAGGCTCAATGTGCAAACCGCGAGAAGCCGGGTGGAGGTTTCCTCAAAGGCGGTCGAACTCGCCTCTGAAAGCGCTCAACTCACCCGCTATCGCTTCGAACAGGGACTGGCCCTGCCCACTCAGTTGATCGATTCCGAAACAGCCCTGACAGCAGCCCGTGTCAGACAGGCCCAGGCTCGCGCCGATCATCTGATCGCCATTGCTGCCGTCCGGAAGGCCCTCGGCCTCCCACAACTCACTGAATACGGGAAACCCCATTGATCCAACCATCATGAAGGCAATCCTTCGTTCCTGTCTGCTCCTTGCGCTCCTTGCCGCAGGATGTTCGCAACACAAACCCGCGACCAAATCGAAACCCGATCTGCCGCCCGCCAGTGTGGAGCTTGCCACGGCTTCATTGGGATCCGATCCGGTTTATGAACAGATCGTGGGGACCGTACGCCCCCGGACAATCGCCCGCGTTTCCGCAAAGGTCAGTGGCCGCATCACGGAGCTTCAGACCAAAATCGGCAAATCAGTGAAGAAAGGGGACCTTCTGGCCGAGATCGATGCAGCTGAGATCGACGCCCGCCTCGACCAGGCCGAAGCCGCCCTTTCCAACGCGAGGCGCGAACTGGACCGCTACCAGAAACTGCTCGAGCAGAAGGCGGTGACACAATCCGAATTCGATTCAGTGGAAACCCGACACCAGATCGCGGCGGCCACTGTGCTGGAAGCACGCACCATGCTGGGCTACACAAGGGTTGAGGCCCCTTTTGATGGTCTGATCTCAAGGCAATTGGCCAACGCAGGCGATCTGGCATCCCCCGGCAAGCCACTCCTCGAATTGGAGTCCAAGGCAGGCCTCAGGTTCGAGGCCGATGTCGCCGAAGCTCTGGTTGGCCCGATCAGGATTGGCGACCCGCTGTCGATCGCCATCGACGGCATTGAAACATCTCTCCAGGGCGCCGTTGCTGAGATTTCACCTGCAGCAAATCCCCTCAGCCGAACGGTTCCCATCAAACTGGATCTCCCGCCAAACCCCTCTCTTCGAGCCGGTCAGTTCGGACGGCTCTCCCTACCGGTCGCCACCAGCAGCAACATCCTCGTCCCGGCACGAAGCGTCATCAAGCGTGGCCAGATGGAGATCGTGTTCGTGGCTGATGCCGGAAAGGCAGTCATGCGGCTGGTCAAGACCGGCCGGCGGCATGGGGAACAGATAGAGATCCTGTCCGGAATTGAGAACCGCGAAAAGGTGGTCGCTTCCGGCCATCAAACGCTCAGGGACGGACAACCCATCGTCACACCTTGATGACAGGCATTTCGCAAAAGGAATGAGCAACGACCAACATCACCTTGGGTTCGCCGGACGCATCGCGCAGGCATTCATCGATTCCAAGCTCACGCCTCTCATCGTGCTGACCTCGGTGCTGCTCGGGCTTGGAGCCGTTCTTCTTCTTCCCCGCGAGGAAGAGCCCCAGATCAAGGTACCCATGATCGATGTTGTGGTGGCAATGCCCGGTTTCAGTGCCAAGGAGGTTGAGGAACGGGCCGTGCGTCCGATGGAGAAGCTGCTGTGGGAGATCCCCGGGGTTGAATACATCTACTCCATGTCACGCCCGGGCGAAGGCCTTGTCATCGTCCGCTTCAAGGTGGGCGAAGACGTCGAACGAAGCCTGGTGAAACTCAACCAGAAGCTTCAGTCCAATTTCGACCGCATTCCCCATGGAGTCTCCTTCCCGTTGATCAAACCACGTTCCATCGATGACGTCCCCATCCTTGCCCTGACCCTCCACAGCAACAACCACGATCACCGAATGCTTCGCCGCCTTGCTGTCGAGATGGATGCCGCCATCAAGCAGATCCCGCAAGTGGCCGAGACGACCATCATCGGGGGAGCCAAAAGACAGATGAGGGTGCTTCTCGATCCCATCAAACTGGCCGCACGAAACCTCACACCGGCCGGCATCATCCCCATGCTTCAACAGGCGAACCGCCAATATTCGTCAGGAAGGCTGACCTCCTCCAACCACGAAATCGAGATCGAGACCGGTGCCTTCCTTCGCGACGCAGAGGATGTTGCCAATGTGGTGGTCGGCGTGTTTGGTGACAGACCCGTCCACCTGAAGGACGTCGCCGAGATCGTCGACGGTGCTGAAGAGACCAACAACTATGTCTTCTTCGGAGACCACACACGTGAGGAGCCCGCCGTTACCATCAGCATTGCAAAGCGCCCCGGATCCAACGCCATTGCGGTGGCCAGCGACGTCCTCGCGAAAGTCGAGACACTTAAGGGATACATCATCCCCGACGACGTCACCCAGTCGACCACCCGCCACTATGGAGAGACCGCCGCAGAGAAATCCAATGAGCTTCTGTTCCACATGGCGATCGCGGTCATCAGCGTCTCTCTACTCATCTTCTTCGTCCTGGGCTGGCGTGAATCCATCATTGTGGCCATCGCCATTCCCGCCACACTGGCTTTGACCCTACTTGTCTTCTACCTCTACGGGTTCACCCTCAACCGCATCACCCTTTTCGCACTGATCTTCAGCATAGGCATCCTCGTCGATGATGCCATCGTGGTTGTCGAGAACGTCGTCCGCCACTTCCTCCTTTCCCACAACCGGGGACGCAACTGGTCACGCATTGCTGTTGAGGCGGTCGGCGAAGTTGGAAACCCTACCATCCTCGCGACCTTTGCAGTGATCTTTGCCGTTCTCCCCATGGCTTTTGTGGGAGGGTTGATGGGACCCTATATGCGCCCCATACCGATCGGTGCCAGCGCGGCCATGGCATTCTCACTGGCCATCGCCTTCATGGTAACGCCTTGGGCATCCGTCCGCGTCCTGAGACTGGGCAGGAAATACAGAACCCAATCCACACCGGAATCCTCCACCCCCATCGACGAATCGCATCATTCCGCCAGCGAACACGAGGAGGATGGCTTCACGCGGCTTTACCGCAAAATGATGAATCCCCTGATCCACTCCACAGGGTGGCGCTGGACCTTCCTTCTTGGAATCACCGGACTGCTCCTCCTGGCCATGGGAACCGTAGCGACCGGTTGGGTGAAGGTGAAAATGCTCCCCTTCGACAACAAAAGCGAGTTCCAGCTCATCATCAACATGCCCGAGGGTAGTGCTCTGGAAAAAACCGCCCAAGTTGCCCGAGAGATGGCGGCTGCCATCAAGGATGAACCGGAGGTCACCGACTACCAGATCTATGTCGGTACAGCCTCCCCCTTCAACTTCAACGGACTGGTCCGGCACTACTTCCTAAGGAGTGGCGCCAACATGGCGGACATCCAGGTTAATCTCGCGCCAAAACACGACCGAACCGCCCAGAGCCACGACATAGCAAAACGCATTCGCCCTGCCGTCACCGCGATCGCAGAAAGGTACAATGCCCGTGTGGCCGTTGCCGAGGTCCCACCTGGTCCGCCCGTGCTTCAAACCCTCGTGACCGAAATCTATGGCCCCACCGAGGAATCCCGACACGCCCTCGCCCGAAAGGTCATCGAGGTCTACAAGCAAACCGAGGGGGTTGTGGATGTCGACTGGTATATCGAGGCTGACCAGCCCAAGACACGCTTTGTCGTCGATACAGAGAAGGCCGCACTCCATGGCATCAGCGCCGAATCCGTCGCCCAGACACTCCGCATTGCGGTCGAGGGAAGTTCCGTCGACCTGATCCATCAGCCTTCTGAAAAGGAAGACGTCAACCTCGTCATTGAGTTGCCCCGGGAGATGAGAAGTGTTCCCGAGGAGTTACTCGCCCTGCGTGTCCGGTCCGGCGATGCCAACGCCCTGCCCGAGCCAGGTCTCGCCCCTCAACCTCCGCCTCTAGTCCCCTTGCGCGAACTGGTCCGGATCGAGCGCACGATCACTGACAAGACCATCCACCACAAGAACCTCATGCCGGTGACCTACGTCATTGGTGACGTCGCCGGGTCCATCGAAAGCCCCGTCTACGCGATCCTGAAGATGAACGAGGCACTTTCCAACATCGACGGGAGAGAGTTCGGAGGAACCCAAGACAAGGTAAAGATCTACAACGCATCCCTTCCCTTCTCGGATCAGGAACCGGCCATGAAGTGGGACGGAGAATGGCACATCACCATTGAGGTTTTTCGCGACATGGGAACCGCCTTTGCCGTAGTCTGTGTCCTGATCTTCATCCTGATGGTCGGCTGGTTCCGCTCGTTCATTACGCCCCTGGTGGTGATGGCCGCGATCCCCTTTTCCCTGGTTGGCATCCTTCCGGCACATGGGGCAATGAACGCGTTCTTTACAGCTACCTCCATGATCGGGTTCATGGCGGGTGCGGGCATCGTCGTCCGCAACTCCATCATCCTCGTCGACTTCATCGAGCTGCGACTCACCGAGGGAATGCCCATCTCGGAAGCCGTCGTCGATGCCGGCGCCGTCCGTTTCCGTCCGATGCTGTTGACCGCCATGGCAGTGGTCGTCGGAGCAGGCGTCATCCTTGCAGACCCCATCTTCCAGGGACTCGCCATCAGCCTCATGGCCGGCGAAATCGCCTCCCTCCTCATCAGCCGCATGGCCGTCCCCGTCCTCTACTACATGGTCTGGAAGAAGCGCTAGCTGCCCACCCCTCACACCAGAAAGATTGACCGAATCCCCCAGCAGAGATAACAATATCGTTTACTCACATGAGGAAAGGGCCAGTTTAGCTCAGTGGTAGAGCAACGGTTTTGTAATTCGATTTGGCCATTTTTTCTCACTTTTTCCCTCGTCCTCTCACGTCATCAAACACGTTTACCATCAATGGGTTACGACGTGACTTACTTCATCCTGAGTTTTCTCCAGTAA
>CAZKNW010000242.1:0-6353 GCA_964554035.1 uncultured Verrucomicrobiota bacterium | reverse complement strand
CGGTAATTGGTCCAGGTCACATGACGTGGCACCATGCCCAGATGTCCTACCACCGGGATTCCTTCCCGGGCCATGCCTTCGATGATGTAGGGGCTCGCCGAGCAATAGACCGAACTGGCACCCATCTCCAGGGCCTTGAACGCAATCCGGATCGCCTCCTCCTGCGTCGCCATCCCATGCGGCGTGGCACAGGAAAGAAAGCTGTTGGGAGCGGCCTCCACCAACCGCGGGAATCTCGACTGCGATTCCGGGGAATCAAAACTGCAGCTCATCAGGTCCACACCCGCCTCCTCAGCCGCCATCGCCTCCTCGGGAGACTTCACATGGATATGCGTCAGGCAACGCTTTCCCTTGAGCTGCTGAAGATCATAAACCGTGTACCGTTTTCTGGGGCGAAGCATGCGCGAAGCAGTAAGCCACCCCCCGCACCGAATCAATATCGAAGTAGCAAAACCAAGGCGGATGGGGATGTCAGCCAATCGTTTCGGATCGAGAACGCGGCTCTGAACCACGCGACAAAGAACTCCGCCAGGTTCTGGAGTGCGGTTGCAAAGCTACCGCTCACACACAGCGCTTCCATGAAGCTTAATCGACTGCCCAATACTCTCCTTGGCAAACCTACCTCCTCATCAACCGAACGGTCGGTGCGGGTTGGTTTTAGCTAAGCTCCAAGACATTTTTGAACTCAAGTAAACGACAGGGATCCCTGTAGAATCAGCGGCAGCTACGCAGCCGCACTCCCAAACCTTCGGCATTTCGATCGTCTCGCTCCTCCCTTTCACTACGCCTCCGCTGCTTGTCTTGAGCTTGTCGAAAGAACTCCGCGTGAGATCCCTCCCCTTCCTGCACCATTGATCCCTGAATCAAAATCCCCAACAATGTTCGTCCCATGCCCGAAGAAAAGGACATCCAGGATCCGTTCAAGCAATCACGTCAGGAATGCCCCGTTCTTCCCTGCGAATTCCAGGGAGAGACGATTCCCATGATCCTCCGCCATGCCGACGTCCGTGCCGCGGCCAAGGACTGGGAGACCTACAGCTCCGACGTCCCCTTTCGCGTGCCCATCCCATCCGAGGAGGACGTCCGGTCCATGCGCCAGCTTCCCATCGAACGCAACCCACCCGAGCACACCGAGTATCGCGCGATCGTGGAACCCTTCTTTCAGCGTGCAAAGACGCCCGAGCTCGCGGAGAAGGTGAAGAGGCTCATCGATGAGATGCTGGACAAGGCCCTGGCCGAGGAATCCATCGAGGTGGTGAACGACTTTGCCCTGCCCATCCAATCCCGCGCCCTGACCTACCTGCTCAATGTTCCGGAGTCGGAAGCCGACATCTGGATCGACTGGGGCATCCATGTCTTCAAGGTGACCGGCGGTGAATTCAAGAAGGGCACCGTGCTTGAGGAATACCTGACCGATGCATTCAACCGTGCCGAGGTCAATCCCGGCGACGACTTCTTCAGTGCCTTGAACCAGGCCACCTACCAGGGACGTCCCCTGACACGCGAAGAAGCCATGGGCTTTGGCAACCTGACCTTTGCTGGAGGACGCGATACCATCATTCACAGCATCTCCTCCATCCTTGCCTACCTTGGAAAGAATCCAAAGGCACTGGAATACCTCCGGGAGGAACCCAAGCGCATCACTCTGGCTTCCGAGGAGTTCTTCCGCGCCTTCATGCCACTCACTCATCTGGGCCGTGTCTGTCCTGTGGATACCGATGTCCATGGTCATCAGGTTCCGGCGGACGGACGCGTCTCCTTGTGCTGGGCTTCCGCCAACATGGACGAAACCGTCTTCAAGGATCCCGAGACCATCCAGCTCGACCGCAAACCCAATCCCCACATCTCCTTCGGCTTCGGAGCCCACCTATGCCTCGGTGCCCCCCACGCCCGACTCATCATGCGCACCCTCCTTCAACGCCTCGTGGATCGCGTGAAGGAGATCCAAGTCCTGGAAGAAGTCCCGAATGTGGAACACGAACCGAAGTATGATCGGGCAGTGGGATTTGAGAGATTGCAGGTCAGCATATGCTCCTAGCCATAGCAGCAAACTCGCGCGCGACGCGTCTTGGAGCGCGGGGCCGCGTCCCGCTTTCTACTCCCGATACTCCGGCTTCAGATACTTCCCCCAACGCCAGCCATAGCGATCCACCTTCTTCGCTGGCTTTCCTTTTGAATCCTCCAGAGGATTGTCGCAATTGGCCCAGACGAAGATGGAGCCTTCGAGATTGAAAACATTGGGGATGTTCCGCTCCTTAAGCTTCTCAACCAGCTTCCCGCTCCGATAGCCCACGGAACAATAAACCACCACCTTGTCCTTCTTTCCCTCCCGAATGGCGCGAAGGGCATCGGCCTCGTCTTCCGCATGAACGGCTCCCGGGATGTGACTAACCTTGTATTCGCGGTCGGTCCGGCAATCGAGGATGGTCCATTTTGTCCGGTCCTCCTTCTCGAAGTCCGGTACCGAAAGGACAGGCGCGCCCGGGAACTCCTTACGGATCTTCTCCTTCAGCTCCTTCCAATCCTCAGCCCGGTAGGGTTCCTCAGCCATGATCAACGAAGCAGAAACGAACAGCGCAAGGACGAGGAAGGTTCGTAAGGTAAGGTTCTGAGTGACCTGGCGTTCAACCATTCAACAGCGCCTTCCACTCGTCTTCCTTGAAACCCACCACGCCCTGGTCGCCATCGATGGCGAAGGGGCGCTTGATCAGGTTGCCGTTGGCGGCCAGTAGATCGATCGCCTCAGCCTCGGAAAGCGTCGGCAGCTTGTCCTTCATACCCAGCGCACGGTAGTCCTGACCTGAGGTATTGAAGAGTTTCTTCAGCTCACCCACGGCCTTGAGCATGCGCTTCAGCTCGGCCTTGGAAGGCGGCGTCTCGCGGATGGGGATCTCCTTGTAGTCCACACCGGTCTCCGTGAGGAACTTCTGCGCCTTGCGGCAGGTGCCGCATCCCTTGTAAGCATAAACCTTCAGTGCCATGACCGGATCATAGGATTGAATGAGGAAGGCAGGAAGGAAGGAATCCATGGTTTCCCGCAGATTTCACCGCCGTCGCGGGACAGGCAGGAAGGCCGCAGATGAACTCTTCACTACGACCGTGGAGCGGTCAACGCGTGTAGCCGCGGGTGAAATGAAATGGAACCCGGGGATCTCGGCACTAATAGAACTCCCGCCCTGAAGGGGCGGACGACTGCGCACGAAAGCCTCTCCTCGGCTGTCGCGGAAACCTTTTGTACAGACTGCCATGCTCTGACGTTTCGGACGCGCGGGAGCTTGTCCCTCCCTATCCAAGGCTGGAGGGAAGAGCTCCTGCGGATCCCACTTCAATCCCCCACTCCAAGATTGAATCCGCCCCACGTTTCGTCCGTCCCCTATACCTCCGGCCCATTCTTGCCAGAGTCCATGCCCGCACCTATGGTCCTCATTCAGCCATTGATCAGTGCATGAACACGCGTCTTGCCATTTGCCTTACCTGGATTTCCCTCACCCTCGCGCTGGGGGCGGCGGAGACCTTTTCCGCATCCCAGCTGGAGTTCTTTGAGAAGAGGATCCGCCCTGCCCTTTCGGAGCACTGCCTGAAGTGCCATGGCAAGGACGCAGAAAAGATCAAGGGTGGCCTCTGGCTCACCTCAAGGGAAAGCGTCCTCAAGGGTGGTGACAGCGGTCCGGCCCTGGTTCCAGGAAAGCCTGCTGAATCCCGACTGGTCGAGGCGCTCCACTACAAGAACCTCGATCTCCAGATGCCACCCCGGGAGAAGCTGCCCGAGAGCCTGATTGCGGATTTCGAGACGTGGATCCAGAAAGGAGCCGCCTGGCCGGAAACCAAGCTGGCCTCCGAGGAGGGACGCAAGAAGGGTTTCGACCTGGAGAAACGGAGGCAGGAACACTGGGTCTGGAGACCCATTGGTCAACCCAAGGCCCCATCCGTGAAGAACGAGGCATGGATCCAACAGCCCATGGACCGCTTCATCCTCTCGGGCCTTGAGAAGGCCGACATGCAACCAGCGCCACGGGCCGACAAGCGGACACTGATCCGGCGAGCGAGTTTTGACCTTCGCGGACTGCCTCCCAGCACCGAGGAGGTGGATGTCTTCCTGAACGATGATTCCCCCGGAGCCTTTGCGCGTGTGGTCGATGAGTTCCTGAAGAGCCCGCAGTTTGGTGAACGGTGGGCAAGGCACTGGATGGATCTCGTTCGCTACGCCGAGTCCATGGGGCACGAGTTCGACTTCGATATCCACAATGCATGGATGTATCGCGACTACCTGATCCGGGCCTTCAACTCGGACGTCCCCTACAACCAACTGATCCGGGAACACATCGCCGGCGACCTCATCCAGGATCCGAGGAAAAACCCTGTGACCGGTGAGAATGAATCCCTGATCGGGACCGCCTCCTACTGGCTGCCCCAGCAGAAGCACTCGCCGGTCGATATCCGCCAGGAGCAGAGCGACCTGATTGAGAACCAGATCGATGTGGTCACCAAGGCCTTCATGGGCATCACCGTGGCCTGCGCCCGCTGTCACGACCATAAGTTCGATGCCATCACCACCGAGGATTTCTATTCTCTCTATGGGATCCTAAGCAGCTCCCGCTTCCATCTTGGATCCATCACTCCTGTAGAGTCCATTTCCAGACCGGCCGCGAAGATCCGCAAGCTGAACGCCTCACTGGGCAAAGGCTACACCCAGCTGTGGAAGTCCGAGGCAGCAGACTTCGAAAAATACCTGCAGGCCGTGATCGAGGTAAGGGGAGGAACACCCGATGACATCCTCTTCGAGGACTTTGAGAAGCCACTCACCAACTGGACCATGGACGGCGACTTCAATGCCGAGACCCTTTCCCAAGGCGACATCGGATCCTACCAGGGCAATCTACGCGCCTTGGGTGCGCGCTTCCTCAACACCCACAACCTGAAGACCAACGGCAAGACACGGCACGGCGATGGTTTCGTGGGACGCTTTCTCAGCCCGTCCTTCGAGATCGAGAAGCGCTACATCCACATGCTCGTCGGTGGAGGCAGCCATGTGGGAAAGACCTGCATCAACATTCTCATCGACGGCCAGGTCATCCAGTCATTGACCGGCAGCAACAACAACCAGATGGCACCCGCAACGGTCGATCTCGGAGAACACCGCGGAAAGACCGCACAAATCGAGGTGGTGGACCAGGTCCGCGGTGGATGGGGAAACATCGGGCTCGACCATATTGTCTTCAGTGACGCATCCCGCTATTTCACCGACCAGAACCAACCCCACCCTTCGGCATCCGTCATCCACCAGGTCGCGGAAAAGCACGACCTCTCGAGGGAACGCCTTGAGGCCTGGATCACCGCCCTCTCCTCTCCTCCCCAGGTGGAGGTGGAGAAGGAAACATCCCCGGAGGCCCCCTGCAGCCAGGAAGGCGCCCCCCCTTCGACAAAGGACCTTCTCTTCTCCGCCTCGGAAAGCGATCGTTTCTTCCTCAGTGGTGAAGCGACCCGGGATGAACCGACCCAGACACCCACCGCGTTCCGCATCGGGGACAAACTGCAGATCGCAGACAAGGGTTGGCTGCATACCGGACTGACGCATCCAAGGTTGGAAGGCACCCTCAGGACGCCCACCTTCCAAATCACCAAGCCCTACCTCCACCTCCACCTTGCAGGTCAGGACAGCCGGGCCAGCCTGATGATCGAGAACTTCACACTGATTCGGAATCCCATCTATGGCGGACTGAAGAAGAACATCACGCGCATGGACGAACACTGGGTAACCATGGACCTTTCCATGTGGATCGGGCGCAACGCCTGGCTGGAGTTTGCCGACAACACCGGACGCGATCCCGCCGGTGGGTCCTACAAGGGAAGCGGCTTCATCGCCCTGAAGGAGATCATTGCCTCGGATGAGGGCAAGGCTCCGGCCCGCAAGAACCGGAGACTGTTCAACATTGGCGACTACTCGGAGGAGGCAAGGGAACGCGTCGCGACGATCCTGGGCGCCTACGTTGATGACTGGTCCGCGGATTCCGGAAATGCTTCACCGCAGACCATCCAGGTCCTCAACTGGCTTCTGGACAAGGGGTTGCTGTCCTCCAACCCGGATGCGTCAACCGCACCCGAACTGGCCTCAACCCTGAAGGAGATCCGGAGGATCGCCCGCGAGATCCCAACACCAGTCCGGATCGCCTCCATGACCGAGGGCACCGGCATCGACGAACCCATCTTCATTCGTGGAGGACATCGCAACCCCGGCAGGATTGCTCCCCGCGGTTTCCTTGAGGCATTGACGGGTATCGAGAAGGAAACCTTTCACAGGGACATGGCTTCCACCCGCACCGAAGCAACCCCTGTTTCCTCAAAGGGAGGTCCAC
>CAZKNW010000241.1:0-6383 GCA_964554035.1 uncultured Verrucomicrobiota bacterium | reverse complement strand
AAGATCCTCGATGTGGTCCGGGCAACCGGGGATGTCCCCATCGGTAGCAGTGGCATACAAGTCTTGTTTGAAACCGACCTGGTCATCGAAGCCATTCGGCCGGGAAGAATCGTTCGCATCCGTCCGCAAAGCTGGCCCAAGACGCAGATCCCGCGGGAGGAATACCTGTTTGAGAACAGTCCCGAGGATCGCTTTCCAACTCCGGATATCTTCCCGAAGTACTAGATGCGTTCTCGGTCCCTTAAACTCTGTTCTGTGTCGATGGTGCTTGTGGGAGCGCTTCTCCATCCAAACGCCAATGGCGCCGAGCGAAGCCCCAAAGGCGAGGGATCAGAAACGGAGGTCTTTCGTCCCACACCGGGTGCGTTTCCTCCGATTGAAAAGGCCCTTTCCTACCGTGGCGAACTGACCTTTGTGGATCATGCCAACCGGCGCGGCAGTGTTCGGATCCAAAGCAATGGCAAGTTCCGGTTCACCATGCCGTCACCCTTCGCCATGCTTCCCTATGGCATGGTTCGTTATCACGGCGCGCCTGCGGATCTCAGGGATATTCCATTGGGAACCATGCTCCATGTCCGCGCTTTCCTCCCTCCCGACCCGCAGACGTCAGCCGTGCCGGTGTTGCCGGTCAACAATCGGACCAAGAAACTGGGAAACGCCGGCACGGGCACAGCGCCCGCGGAAAACCACGTTCTGCTTCTTGAGGACGAGCCCAGCCATTGCCTGCGTGAGGGACTGGTCTGGAAGTTGAAGGAACTCAACCTTCGGAGTGGGGAAGGGACGATCGTCGCCAGCCGCCAACCCAAAGCGGGCGGTGCCGACGGGGCGGAGGAAGAGACCTTCACCTTCGACGCGGCCACCCGCATCTGGCGTGGGCGCGAGTTCCTGGGTGTTCGGGACCTGATCGCCGAGGGGATCTGGCCCGCCAATGGAAAGAAGGCGCTCGATGACCAATCCGTTCTGCTCGGAATCACCTGGAAGCCCACACCGAGCGGTGTCTTCGTGCAGTTTCATATCTCGGATATCTGGCTGGATGATGCCGCGATGGAGCGGGCGTCACTGAATCAAACCGAAATCCACAAGGCCTTCATCAAGAGTCGCTGGTTGCCCGCCAAGGTCGACGCGGTGGAATATGGCAAGTTCGGCCAGGCTACCGTGACCGTTACCTTGTTCGGCGGGATGGACGAATCACTCTACGCCGATTTCAGGAAAGGGGAGCGGGCCATGCTCGCTGTATCCGAGAACACCCTCAAGCACTGGGCCGGAGGTACGGCAGGCACAGCCCAGATGGCTGCAAAAGGAGTGATTCTGGATGTCCTGAAGAAGGACGGCCCCGTTCCCCTTGGAAGCAGCGGAATCCAGGTTCGGATGGAGACCGACCTCATCTCGGAAGGGTTTCGCCCCGGCCGGGTCGTCATCGTGCACCCCAACCGCTGGCCCGAACTTGAGGTCCCGCGTGACGAATACCTGATCGATTCAAGGGATGGACACGAAGAGCGTTTCCCCACGCCGGACATCTTTCCGAAGGTGGAACGCTGAATAGGCTGAAGGTCCAAAAATGGTCGAGGGTTTGTGAATTAGGAAGGCAGGAAAGCAGGAATGAATGTATCGTGTGCCGCTGCTGCGGAAACGGATAAGTGGTAATAGTGAGAGCTGACTCCGTTGCTCCCTTTAACAACAACATCCGGGTTAAAGTCATTTCCAAACCATGATCGATCTAAGGAACGATATCGAGCCTAACGGTGTGTTTCCAACATATGAGATGGAAGTTTTGGCCAATAAGGTTTGTTGTTCATTAGAAGATCGGCATGACGTAAAGATGAATTATTTCCCAGGGCATAATACTGTTACTTTCTTAATTTACGGAAAGGTAGATGGCGGGACCGCACAAGAGGTCTTTAATTCGGCGAAGGAAGAACTTCCAAGAGATTGGCATATTTCCGTTGTGGACGAAGAGATGTTTAGAACCTTCAAATTCGGGTAGTGCCCTTCTACCCGGGGCGATCTATTATGTGATGAATCGGGGTGAAAGGGAGGAACCCATTGTAGGCGTCCATTGACGGTGAGGAGTTCGGATCCCGCATTCGACCTTACAGGCCAGCCAATAGGTTGCGGCGAGGATATACAGGGTTGAAACCCTGTGCTTTGTGCAGGTGACCTTTCAGGCCATCGATTCGACTACATCTTCGTATAAATCGCTCGAGAGAGCGACGGTCGCATACCGACGCTACAAGCCCATGTAGAGGCGTCTCTGTGAGCGCCTCATTTTTAGACTGGCCTTGGGTCAGGCCTTCATCTGGGTGATCTGCTTGGTGGCGATGCCGATCGGGCGATCCAGTGGGATGCCGGCGCAGGAGAGGAGGGTGGTGAGGAGATCGCCTTGGTTGCCTTGGACGTCGGTTAGGAAGCGGCCGGTGTTGATGGAGCCTCCGCCTTTTCCGGCGATGACGAAGGGGAGGTTTTCGCGCCTGTGCTTGTTGCCATCCTCGAGGCCTGAGCCCCACATCATGATGCAGTTGTCGAGCAGGGTGCCGTCGCCTTCCTTGAGGGCATGCATCTTCTTCACCATGTAGGCGAATCGATCGACATGGAATTTATTGATGGCCGCCACCTTGCGGATCTTTTCCTCATCCTTGCCGTAGTGCGTCTGTGAATGGTGCTGGTTGGAGAAACCCAGCTCAGGGTAGGAAGCGCCATTGGGCCGGGAGCCGACGTAGGTGCTGACGCGTGTTGTGTCGGTCTGGAAGGCGAGGATGGTGAGGTCGCACATGACCTCCATGTATTCACTGCGCTTGTCGCCTTCGGGGATCTCCACCTCAATGGGTGCTGAATCGGTGGCGTGGCGTTTGGAGGGAGCGACACCGTTCTTCTCGAAAGCGGCTTCCTGTTGGCGGGTTTCGATGGCGGCGATGCGACGTTCCATCGACCTCACGCTGTCGAGGTATTCGTCGAGCTTCTGTTGATCCGTTCTGGCCAGGGTGCGGCGGAGGTCGCGGGCACCGCCGAGCACGCGGTCGAGCATCTTGCGGTCCAGCGGGTTGGCCTGGGTGACCCTGCCTTCCTTGCCACCTTTGCCGAAAAGCCGATTCAACACATTGCGGGGATCGGTCTCAGCGGGCACGGGCTGTGTCGGCGAGCGGAAGCTGCAGAAGTTGTAGTAGCCCTCATGCAGGCCTTCCTGATTCTCCTTCCAAGTCTGGGGCATGGTGGCCAGTTCGAGTGAAGGGAGCAGGGTCTGGGCGCCGACGTAGTTGGCCATGATCTGGTCGGCGGAGATGGAGATATTGATGCGATCACGCGAATCGGGATCGGGCAAACGACCGGTGAGCCAGGTGGACAGCTCCAGCGCGTGAGGGGCTCCGTTGAAGGGAGAGATCGGTACACCGGAAATGCCCTTCATCATGAGACACTGATCCATGATCGGTTTCAGCGACTCGATGATGGGCGGTGTCGCGTTGAGGAATTCCTCCTGATTCTTGGGCCAGAACTGATCCATGATCACTCCATGCGGCATGTACATGAACGCCATGCGCACCGGAGGCTTGGCGGAACTCGGGGCGGCCGCCCAGCCGATGGAATCAAAGAACGGCAGCGCGAGGGAGACTCCAACGCCTTTCAGGAAGGTGCGGCGATCAACAATGGAGGGTTGATTCTTGGTATTCATGTTGTTGCTCTGCTGGGGTGATCGTTGTTCAGTCTTCGACTTTGCGGTGGGTGAACAGGTAACTGGCAATGACTTCAGTGATGATCGTACGCACACGGTAGTCCTCTTTGGCAATCCGGTCCACCAATCGATCGATGACAATTTCATCGTAGCCTTCCAGATGTCGCCCCAGCGCGTGGGCCATGAGACGTTCGGTGAAATTACGTGCCAGATCCGCTTCCCTTGTGGAGAGGAGGCGCTTGAGTTCCGCCGGGTTGGAGAAGGGTGCTCCGGTGGGAAGTTTCCCTGCCGAGTCGATGGCGACCCCGGCCTCATTCTTCTCGCGCCAGCGGCCGATGGCGTCGAAGTTCTCCAGGCCGAAACCGATCGGGTCCAACACTCGGTGGCAATTGGCGCAAACGGGATCGGTCGTGTGGAGTTCAGTGCGTTGCCTCAGTGTCAGGCCTTCGATGCTTTGCTCTTCCTGCTCATCGAGTTCAGGAACGTCCGCTGGAGGTGGAGGGACGCGTTCTCCCAGAATCTGTTCAAGCACCCACACACCTCGACGAACGGGGCTGGTCCGGGTCGGAAAGGATGTTGCGGCCAAGGTGGCTGACATCCCAAGGATGCCACCCCGGTTTGGGTCCTGTAGTTCAACCCGGCGCATCCCGTGGCCTGCAACGGGTTGCTTGAGGTCATAGAGCTTGGCGAGTGATTCATTCAGGAAGGTGTAATCACTGTCCACAAACCGGATGATCTTCTGGTTCTCATGGATGATGCTTTCGAAGAAAAGACGGACTTCATCCAGCATCGATTCCCGGAGTGCCGGAGTCATTTGAGGAAAAATTTTCGGGTCAAAGACCTGATCCCTGACTCCATTCACACGCAGCCACTGGGCACCGAAGCTGTCGAACAAGGCCCGCGCTCGCGGATGCATCAGGAGCCGCTCCGTCTGGGCCCGCAACGTCTCGGGCTTGTGCAGCTTGCCCTTGTCGGCCAGTGCGGCCAACTCGGCGTCCGGCGGCGCTGACCACAGAAGGTAGGACAGGCGTGCCGCCAACTGGTGGTCGTCGAGTCGGACAATTTCATCGTCCGGTTGAACATCTCCGCGGGGGGTGATGAACAGGAACTGTGGCGAGACAAGAATCGCCTTCAACATCAGTCCCAAAGCACCCGTGTGATCGAGGTCGTTCTCCCTACCGAGATGGTAGACGTCTTCGAGGACATCCAGTTCAGCATCGGACGCCGGACGCCGGTAGGCATCCCTGGCCAGCGAACGGGCAATCTCTCTCGCCGCCTTGCCAAGATCGGCCCCTTTGGGAGGTGCCTCGCCAAAGAGTCGCTTCTGGATTGCGGTCGGGGACTTGCCATCAGGGGAAATGATTTGTCCGACCACCTCGTTGGCCAATTCGAGGAAGATCTCCGACTGCATCGGAGAGATCGAGTTGAGATAGCCTTCCCCCACGACTTCCTCCGGCAGTTGGTCGGCGATGGATGGGTCCACTCCGTAAAGGTCGTGCAGCGTGTTGCCATACTCCACCGGAGTCAGGCGACGAATCACGAAGGGGCCTGGATCTCTCGGGCTCAGGTATTTGAGGTGGCCAATCCACTCAATGAACTGGAGGCGCTCCTCATCGGTGGGTTGCTTCTTCGTGTCTTCCGGCGGCATGTCGTGCACCTTCACGTTCGCAACAGCCTTTTTCCAATGAAGGAACGCCGTGCCGCGGCCTGGATCCTTCAGGTCCACCTCGAGGTTGACGTTTGCCTTGGCGCGACCACCGCCGTGGCACCTCCCGCAGTATTCTTTCACGAAGGGTCCCACCTTCTCCTTGAAGATCTTCTTCGCCTCGTCCCGGTGCGCCGCCTCGTCCGCACTTTCACTGTCGGTCTCCGCTAGGCATGGCGAAACCAGTGACAAGATCAGGGCACAGCAAAGCGTCGCTGTCTTGACAGGAGCAAGCTGAACTAGGCGTGGTGGCAGCATGGCTTTCATCCAAGCATGAGTCCCCAAGGAAGGGAATGAAAAGAACGCTTTCAGGCCAGACCTTATTCACCCTTGAAAGGGGCGTCTCAGGTCAGGCGGACGTCCTAGCGTCTCGGTTGGAGGTCACTCAGTGAAATCTGCTTATGAATCCTCGTTTGGTTCTCCAGGTCCTGGATGCGCAGATGGAGGGTTGTCTGGTCGCCATGCCAGTCGATCTCAATGACTCCGAAATTGACCTGATGGTACGTTTTCTCGGTCTCGCGGTATTGGTTCACGCTTGGGGTCCCTCTGCCATGCGGCTGGTTCAGGCTGCTTGAAGTCAGATCGAAGAGCGGGTAGGGCACGTTCTCCCTTTGAACGGACAGGTCCGCCCAGTGCCGGTCTCCGCTCACAAAAAACACCCCTGCTGCTTTGGTCTTTGCGATCAGGTCGATCATGCGCTGACGTTCGGCAGGGAGGTTCGACCAGGTCTCCTGTCCCGCTGCCTCGGCAATGAACTGGATGCTTGATGCGATGATTCGAATCTCGGCCGGTTGATTGAGTTGCTTCTCCAGCCACTTCCACTGCGCCTCGCCGAGCATCGTTGCTGAAGGATCCTCATTCGGGTAGTAGGGTCCGGCGACGCGGCGTTCACCCTTCTTGAGAGGACTCCGAAAGTAGCGCGTGTCCAGCAGGATGATCTGCACGCGCTTGCCTGCAGGGCCGATGATGTGTGCATCGTAGACACCCGGGCGCATGCGGCGCGGCGAACCGGGT
>CAZKNW010000240.1:0-6393 GCA_964554035.1 uncultured Verrucomicrobiota bacterium | reverse complement strand
CAGGAATCAAAATCGACCTCGCGCGAATGGCTGCCATTTATGAGATGGGTTCTAGTGCCCCTTGTGGTTCTCAGTCGAAAAAGGTTCTGAGTCTACCCGTAACGAACCGCTCTCTCCTTTGCCGGGCTTCGGTCCAAAAGCGGCAGTCACAGGCAGCCGCTACAAGGGTTGTAGAGGCGTCTCTGCGAGCGCCTTACGCTCCTCCCCAATACGGGTTCATCCGTAGTTCAAGCGAAGCAGGCCCTCCTAGCATCCGTACACAAAAAAGCCCGCCCTTGAGAAGCGGGGAAAAATGGCGGGAGTGACGAGGCTCGAACTCGCAACCTCTGCCGTGACAGGGCAGCGCTCTAACCAATTGAGCTACACCCCCGCAACCGGGAGCGGAGAAACTAGGGGAACCAAGCCTCCCCGGTCAACCGGGAAAATCATCTTTTTTCCTTCTGCATCAAACCCCTTGAAAAGGGCCCAAATGGCATGCCCAGAGGACCTCCTGGCAAGGCGTCCCCACCTCGGCCTACTGGACCTTCCAGGCACGGTCGTATCCCGCCAGTCCCTGCTTGGGGTAATCAGGCATGTTGAAGCCGATCTTCTGGCGGGCAGGATTCGACGGCGTGAGCTGATACTTTCCGGTGGCAAGACTTTCGAAGCCTGGATCCTCGAAGAGGGAATCGATGTCCTTGGCGGACTGTTGCCACTGGGCAAAGGTGCCAAGCGGCGTCTGGTCCGGATTGCGAAAGAACTTCTCCCCGAGACGGTGCCAGAAGATGTTCTGGTTCGACTGGGCGATGGCCTTCGGATTCCACGTTCCATCCTTCGCGATGAAGGAGCCTTCTTCGTTGCCGAAGTAACTGATGTTCTTCGTGAAGGTGTTGCCCTCGCAGAAGGTGTCCACCGGCCAGACAAAGACCTGTGACTCGTCGCCATTCACCAACACGTTGTTGGAGACGAGGTTGTTCCTTCCGCCCTGGATGGCAATCAGGCCGCTATGGGCACTGATGATGGTGTTCCCGGTGATGGTGACACCAGACCCGTAGACCGAAAGGTTGATGCCCCAGCCGTCGTGGGGAATGAGAAACCCTCCCTCGGGGTCGGTCCCGACTCCCCGGATGTTCTCGATCCAGTTGTTGTTGATGAGGGTCTTGGTCTCCATCTTGTGGCGCCCATAGACCTCGATGGCGGCACCATCGGCAGTCTCCATGCAGGTGTTCTTGATGACATTGTGCTGGATGATCGTGTTGTGGGAATAGCTGCGGGCATCCCGGTTGACGATGTGAATCGCCTGGCGTGGCGTGTTCTCGATCCGGTTGTTCAGGATCTGGGTCGTACTGGCCGTCGCACAACGAATGGCGGCGACGCCCTTGAGGATCTGACCGATGTCATGGATGTAGTTCCCGGCAACCAGGTTGTTCCTGGGTTGATCCTCGTTGCTGCCAATGAACAGGATCCCTCCCTGCCCCGCACCGGAAATCTCATTTCCCACGATCTCAACGCGCTCGCTCTCCTTCTCCACCCGGACGGCATGGCCTCCGACATCCAGGAAGCGGTTGCCCTCGATGACGCAGTTCCTTGCCATGGAAACGTGAATGGCGGCATCCACCGGGTTCATGGGATCAAAGACCGGAGAGAACATGGTGTCGCGAAGGATGAAGCCCTTGATCATGACATCCTGGATCCACTGCTTCTCATCCTCGTTGCCACGGATGTCGATGACCCGATCCAGCTTGGGCGCCACCACGCCCTGCTGCATGAAATTGGCGGCTGAAGGTATCAGGTAAAGGGAGGATCGCCTGAGGTCGGCATACCATTCACCTGGTGCATCGAGGGCCTTGGGAAAGTTGGCCATGTAGTAACGGTTGCCTTCGCGGATCTCGAGTGAGGCATTGGGACCTAGCGACACCTGGATCATCTTCCGGCGCGGATCCATGACCCGGACCTGCAGGATGGTGTTGACCTCGCCCCCGGCCGGGAACATGTGGACCTGGATGCCGCTTGTCCGGTCATAGGCATCAAAATCACCAAACTTGAAGCTGAACCGGTCCTTGAAGTAGTTGGCGGTGGTCTCGGGTGTTTCCAGTTCCTCCGCCCGGGCATCCTTGAAGGACTCCGCCTGGATCAGGATCGTGCTGGAACCGGCCGCTGCAGAGCGACCCGCAGCCGGATTCCAACGGACATCATCACAAAGCGCAATGGCGTCCAGCGAGAGATAACCACCCTCCTTGTTTTCCCAGCGAAGCAGGTTCTCCCCCTCCATGAGGGTGACCTTGGCCACGCGGGCCCAAGTGAATCCACGGGTATCCCGGACATTCATCAGCGGCGTCGGGGCATCTCCATTGGCACGCAGGGTCATCCGGGGACCGACATCCACCACCCGCAGCTTGGCCGCATTCTGCGCCGAATAAAAAAGCCAGACGTAGTGCTCACCGGCCTTCCGGCTCGGGAACACCCAGTCGATCATGTCTCCCGGGTTGTGGATCCCGCTGATGGCCGCACCCATCTTGCCTCCCTTGGGCCCTTCGTAAACCGTATGGATCCAGCCGTCCTTCACCGTGGCGGCCGGGGGAAGATTCGGATGCCGCGCCAGCGTCATGCGCTGTTCACCAACACGCAGCTGGTCGATGGCCCACTTGTCCGAGCGGATCTCGGGAACGGATGCCGACCAGGAAGTGCTAGGGCTCTTCTTCCAGTCCTTGATCTCACGTCCGCCGCTGAGGATGACCGTCTCATTCGGAAAGGCCACATAGGCACTGCCCGAGTCCAGAGGCCCAAGCTGCAAGGGCTCTTCAAGATAGTAGGTGCCCTTCCTGACATAGATGGTGGAACGGATGGTCGCCGCACGATGGGCCTCCTGGGCCTTCTTCAGGGTGGCAAAGGGACCGTCCGACTTGTCCTTGTTCGGAAAGGGCAGCCCACCGGTCCATTTGTCATCACCAAAGGGGGAAACAAAGAAGCGTCCACGGATGGGATTGGGGTCATTGGGATCCGCCAACTGGGCGGAAACAGCCGGTGCCAGCAGTGCAAGGCAAAGCGATGCAAACAAGACGCGTGGGTTCATCCACCAAGCTCAACCGATTGGGACCCGTTTCGCAACATGGATTTTCCGGTGGACCCCATTTATCCGCGGATAAAGCGGATTTCGAAGCCCCAACTACTGCTGGTAGGCTTCCATACCGACGCAGGAGCAAACGAGGTTGCGATCACCAAAGACGTTGTCGATGCGCCCCACAGCCGGCCAGAACTTGTCGTTCCTGAGCCACGCGGCCGGGAACACGGCCTGTTCGCGAGGATAGGGATGACTCCATGCCTCCGCTGCAAGGACCTCCGCGGTGTGCGGGGCGTTCTTGAGCGGATTGTCCTTCACGTCGATGGCCCCGGACTCCACGGCAAGGATCTCGGCATGGATGGCGATCATCGCATCACAAAAACGGTCCAACTCGGCCAGTGACTCACTCTCGGTGGGCTCGATCATCATCGTTCCCGCCACGGGCCACGAGATGGTGGGGGCATGAAAGCCGAAATCCATCAGCCGCTTGGCCACATCCTCCACCGTCACCACCTTGAACTGGCGAAGGTCCAGGATGCACTCATGGGCAACGAAACCCTGACGCCCCTTGTAGAGCACGGGGAAGTGTTCCTTGAGGCGGGCTGCAATATAGTTGGCGTTCAGGATCGCCACCTCGGTCGCACGCTTCAGGCCCGCTTCGCCCATCAAGGCGATGTAGATCCAGGAAATCGGGAGAATGGAGGCACTACCCCAAGGCGCGGCGGAGACGGCCCCGGAATCCTCACAGCCAGGCATGTCGATCACCGCATGTCCCGGAAGGAAGGGTTTCAAGTGGGCGGCGACGCCTATCGGACCAACACCCGGACCACCACCACCATGGGGAATGCAGAAGGTCTTATGCAGATTGAGGTGGCAGACATCGGCTCCAATCGTGCCGGGACTGCAAAGCCCGACCTGGGCATTCATGTTGGCACCATCCATGTAGACCTGCCCACCTGCCTCGTGTACGGCTTCACAGATCTCACGGATGGGTTCCTCGAAGACACCATGCGTGGAGGGATAGGTCACCATCAGGGCGGCAAGCGCATCCTTGTGGGCCTCGATCTGCTTCTTGAGATCGTCGACATCCACGTTGCCATCGTCATCACACTTCACCGGGACGACCTTCATCCCGGCCATCACCGCACTGGCCGGATTGGTCCCATGAGCCGACTGCGGGATCAGGCAGATGTTGCGGTCCTTGTCCCCGCGGCTTTCATGATAGCGACGAATCGCGAGCAGCCCCGCGTACTCTCCCTGGCTTCCTGCGTTGGGCTGGAGAGAAACGGCGGCGAAGCCGGTGATCTCGGAAAGCCATTCCTCAAGATCAGTGAAAAGCTTCTGGTAGCCGGGCACATCCTCAAGAGGTGCAAAGGGATGTATGCGACCAAACTCCGGCCAACTGACGGGAAACATCTCGACCGAGGCATTGAGCTTCATCGTGCAGGAGCCCAGCGGGATCATCGAGCGCGTGAGGGAAAGGTCCTTGGACTCGAGGCGGCGCAGGTAGCGCAGCATCTCCGTCTCGGAGTGGTAGGTATTGAAGACCGGATGGCTGAGGAAACCGGTCTTCCGCGACAGCGATCCCACGATTGCCGGCTCAACACCCGCAACGACCTCTTCAAAACCCGGAACGTCCTCCTTACCCGAAAGCACCTTCCAAAGCAATTCAATCTCCCCGGTGGTGATGCACTCGTCGAGTGCCACTGATACGGTCTCACCGTCCAGATAACGAAGCAGGACATTGGCCTTCACTGCCCTGTCTCGGATCGCCTCAAGATCCGGGCCGGACACCTTGAAAGTCAGGGTGTCAAAGAACATGCCTTCCACAGAGGAGAGCCCAAGGTCCTTGAGCCCCCTTGCCAGCACGCAGGTCATTCCGTGCACCCGCCCGGCAATGGCCTTGAGCCCCTCGGGGCCGTGATAGACCGCATACAGGGAGGCCATGTTGGCCAACAGTGCCTGGGCCGTGCAGATGTTGCTCGTGGCCTTGTCGCGCCGGATGTGTTGCTCACGGGTCTGCAGCGACAGCCGATAGGCAGGGCGCCCTTGTGAGTCCTTGGAGACACCGACCAAACGACCGGGCATACGACGCTTGTGGGCATCCTTGGTCGCAAAAAAGGCGGCATGGGGACCACCATAGCCCATGGGCACACCAAAGCGCTGGGCGTTACCCACCACGACATCGGCACCAAAGTCACCCGGCGCCTTCAGCAGGACGAGGCTGAGCAGGTCTGCCGCCACCACCAGCAGGGCTCCGGCGTCATGCACCTTGCCCGCCAGTTGCGAATGATCCCCCACCTTTCCGGTGGTATCCGGATACTGGATCAACAGACCGAAGACATCATCCCCAACCGACAGGTCCTCGATGTCCACCACCTCGGTGCGGATTCCCACGGGAATGGCGCGGGTCTCGACAACATCAATGGTCTGCGGATGGCAACTGGAGGCGATGAGGAAAAGATCCCTGCTTCCCGCCCTGCCCTTGGCGTTGAAAGCGAGGGCCATTGCCTCGGCCGCCGCCGTGCCTTCATCCAGCAGCGAGGCATTTGCGATATCCATGCCGGTCAGGTCGCTGACCATGGTCTGGAAGTTCAGGAGCGACTCAAGACGTCCCTGGGCGATCTCCGCCTGGTAGGGTGTGTATTGGGTGTACCAGCCCGGGTTCTCGAGGACATTCCTCTGGATCACCGGCGGCACGATGGTGTCGTGATAGCCCTGCCCGATGAAGGCGCGCCCCACCTTGTTTCCCGAGGCGATCTCCTTGAGCCGAGCCAGTGCCTCATACTCCGCACAGGGTTCCGGCAGATCGAGCGGCTTGGGGAGCCGGATGGCGGCCGGGACGGTCTTCTCGATGAGCTCATCCAGGTTCCCAACGCCACAGGCCTGGAGCATCACCTCCTGCTCCGGCACGGATGGGCCGATGTGGCGACGTTCAAAACGGTCGGTGAAGGAGGGGCTGAAAAAGGGCGTCGGGGTATCCAATGGTCGGGGCGTTTTGAGGTTAGGAGCCGGAGCCGGTGAAATAGTCCTCCCGGTCCTTGAAAAGCAGGTTGAACGTGGTCATGGAACCGTAGGAACGGGTGATGTACTGCTGGATGTCGAACTTCTCCGTGTCCGTCAGCGACTTGCTGGAATTGATCTTCTGCTCCAGCACGCGCAGGTTGTTCCGCATCATCACAACTATGTTTCTTGAAAAAACCCTCATTTTCTTTAGGATTTTTGCATGGCAACCTCGAAAGAGACACTCAAAACAACCAAGGCAACCCCAAAAATCTGCTTCTCGTATATCCGGTTTTGCCACCCTTCCAGTTTTTAGCCCACGCTGAGTGAGAAGATCTGAGTTTAGTTAA
>CAZKNW010000239.1:0-6424 GCA_964554035.1 uncultured Verrucomicrobiota bacterium | reverse complement strand
GGGTGATGTCGGGATAGGCCCGGATCAGATCGACGGTCCTGTCGATGAGGTCCTTGAGGTTCTTGTCAGCATCACCACCGAGGAGACGGGTGCCGACCGTGGTTCGCTCTTCCTCAATGATCCCGCCACCAATGAGCTTTATTCACGAGTCGCCCAGGGCAACTACAAGCGTGAGATCCGGATTCTGAATTCGGTGGGTGTTGCCGGTGCCGCATATCAGGAGGGGAAGGGCGTCATCATTCACGATGCCTATGCGGATGACCGCTTCGATTCCTCCATCGACAAGGAGACCGGCTATCATACGGAAAGCATCCTCTGCGCTCCGATCAAGACCGCCAAGGGCGAGGTCATCGGTGTCGTCCAGACGCTCAACAAGAAAAACGGGAAGTTTACCAAAAAGGATCTTCAGGTGGTCGAGGCGATGACCACCCAGGCCGCGATCACCCTGCAAAGCCGCCAGTATATTGAGCGGATGCAGAAGACACGTAGCCAGGAGATGGAGTTCCTGAACATCGTGTCCGACGTGACCTCGGAACTGGAGCTGAAGCCTCTACTCCAGCGCGTCATGGGGGAGGCCACGCGTATGCTGAAGGCGGACCGCTCCACTCTCTTCCTAAACGATGAAAAGACCAATGAACTCTGGTCTGAGGTGGGAACGGGACTCAGCAGCACCACCATCCGATTTCCCAATCATCTCGGCATCGCAGGCAACGTCTACAAGTCAGGCCAGACGATCAATATTCCCTACGCCTATGCCGACCTGAGGTTCAATCCCGGTTTTGACAAGAAGACGGGGTATTTCACCCGGTCGATCCTCTGTGTGCCCGTGGTTAACCGGCAGGGCAAGGTGATTGGGGTCACGCAGGTGCTCAACAAGCAGGGCGGACCTTTCAATGCTGAGGACGAAAGTCGGCTGAAGGCCTTCACGGCACAGATTTCCATCGGTCTCGAAAACGCCAAGCTGTTCGCCGAGATGCAGAACATGAAGAACTACAACGAAAGTATTCTTCAATCAATGTCCAGCGGAGTCCTGACCATCGATGAAAACGAGAAGATCGTCACCTGCAACGCCGCGGGCCTGAGGATCCTCCGTGCAGCGGGTGATGAGATCATTGAACGGGATGCGAAGGAGGTCTTCAACGAGTCCAACACCTGGCTTTTGAGGCGTGTTGAGAAGGTCAAGAAGACCCAGATGCCCGAGATCGCTCTCGATTCGGACCTCGAAGTGCAGGGAGGCAGGATTTCGGTGAACCTGAGCGCGGTTCCCCTGATCAGCGGTGAGAACAAGCGTCTTGGAACGATGGTCATGATCGAGGACATCAGTTCCGAGAAGCGGAGCAAGGCGGCTGTGGCCCGGGCGATGGGCTCCGCCCTTGCCGAGAAGATTGCCGAGCAGGGCGGACTCAAGGATCAGACCTGTGTGGCCACCGTGCTCTTTTCCGACATTCGGGGATTCACCACATTGACCGAAAGCCTGGGTGCGGAGGGGACGGTCAACCTCCTCAACGAGTACTTCAACATCATGGCGGATTGCGTTGATGAGGAGGAAGGGGTTGTCGACAAGTTCATTGGAGACGCCCTCATGGCGGGTTTCGGACATGTGATTCCCCATGATGATGATCCGGACAGGGCGGTTCGCAGTGCCGTTTCCATGCTTCGCAAGCTCAAGGTCCTCAACGAAGGTCGTGAGGCGAGGGGTGAGGATCCCATCAAGATTGGAATCGGCCTGAGCACGGACAAGATCGTGGCAGGTGAAATCGGTTCCGAGAAGCAGGCTCCCTACACCATGATCGGTGATGGGGTAAACCTTGCTGCGCGCCTTGAAAGTGCCTGCAAGCAGTATCACGCCCGAATCCTGATCAGTGAGGCGACCTTCAAGGAACTGAAGGGAACCTATCGCATTCGTGACATCGACAAGGTGGTGGTGAAGGGCAAGACGGAACCCGTCGGGGTTTACGAGGTGCTGGATTACCACAACGAGGATTCCTACCCACAAATGATGGATGCCTTGGGGCATTTCGGGCATGGCATCAGCCTCTATCGCGGGAGGAAATGGCTCGATGCCAGGAAGGAGTTCGAAGCTGTCCTCAAGCTCAATCCTGATGATGCCCTGGCGGGCGTCTACGTGGAGCGCTGCAACCTGATGAAGAAGAATCCGCCTGCCAAGGACTGGAGGGGTGAGTGGATCATGACATCCAAGTAGCCTCTCCCTTCCCCCCATCTTTTTCCAAAATCTGTTCAAGAGGAGCCCATCCTGTCCGATGGACTTAAATGACGGCAACGGACTGCGGACGGTCAATCGTCCCCCGGTTCGGTTCCGAAATGGGCGAAAAGGCCTGAATCGATGCCTCAAAGAACAGAGACTTCATGGAGAATGACGTACATAAGGGATTGAAAACGGCGTCGGGGATCTTGACCGGGGCCGTCGGCAGGATGGGAAGGATCCTTAAAGGAATGAATTCTCTCTTTTCGAGGAAAGGAAAGGATTCTTCAGGCAGACTGGAATCCTTGAAAAGGAAGGTTCCAGAGGAAAGAAAGGCTGCTGTCGGAAGCTTTTCGGAGCTTCAGGAGGAGTTCTCGTGCGCAGCGAACAACCTTTCTGAACTGGCGGACATGAGCCACAACCTGGTGGACTGTTCTGAAAAACTTCTCCAGATCGCTCTCGGCAAGGATGACAGCTCCCTTCTTGAACGTGCCGCTGAGACCCTGATCACCTGGTTGCGGGGCATGGATGAAAACCGGGAAAAGACGATCCTGCTGCTCGACAGCCTTGATCGACAAAGTGTCCTCATTTCGGAGGTCCTTCAACTGGAGGACACCCTGCAGCGTGCTGTCGCCCCGATGAAGATCTTTCCTGCACTCCTCAAGATTGAAGCGTCGTCGCTTCCCGCCGAGAAGCAGCAGTTTTTCATGGTTCTTGCTGATGAGATCAAGGGTCTCAAGGACCGGGTAAGTGATTCCCTTGACAGGCAGTTTCGCCATCTGCAGCAAATCAATGGCAAGGTCCGTGAGGGAATCAGGCTCTACTGCCTCCCTCTCAGGGCGCAATGTGATCAGATCAACAAGGGCAAGATTGAGATCGAGGAGGCCCTGGCGGCCATTCGTGCCGACCTTGAGCGCAATCACGAGCGTGACGTCAAGCTGCTTGATGTAAGCAAGAGGATTGAGGGAGAGGTCATGAAATCGGTGATGGCTCTCCAGTATCAGGACATCTCAGGACAACAGCTCCAGCATGTCATGGAGGCGCTTGAGGAGATTGAGATTGGCTTTGCTGATCTCCGGACCGGGAGGTTCAGGAAGTATCAGATGGAAAAGGTACAGTTCCTTCACGAAGCCTCGCTGATCCAGAAGGCCCACGTCGAACATGCTGGTGGGGAACTTGAGCGCGCGAGTCGCACTGTCGGTGGTTCCTTTGATGCCGTGGTGGAGGCCATCCGTGAACTGGATGCGGATTGCATCTCGATGCAGGATTTCCAGTCGGTCACGGTTTCCTCAGAGGGGATTGTACAGAAGCTTCTGGATGGTAAGGCGGATGTCATCCGGTTGAACGAAGGGTTTGTAAACAGTGTTTCCAAGGTGATGGAGTTCATTCGCCCCTTGGAGGGAACCGCTGCCAACCTGACGTCCGCCATGAGGGAACTCTCCGCTCAGATCCGCCTGATCGCGTTGAATGCCCAGGTCCAGGCCGCCACCCTGGGAGACGGGACGGGCCTCGAGGTGCTCTCGATGAAGACCTGCCAGGTCTCTGACGAAATCTATGAGATTGGGAACTCCCTCTCCAACACCCTAAGCGATCTGAGTCATTCACTTTGTGAGGATGTGGCTCGATGTGCCGACCTGGAAAAGGTGGCGTATGAAATACGTACCGCCATTGATCTGGAGGGCGAGGAACTGGAAAGCGGACTTCATTTTCACCGGGACAAGGCCCTCGAGGCGTTGATGGAGCTCGGGGCTTCCAGCGACGCCATCGTAAACAAGGTGAACGATGTGACCGGTCAAAGGATGTTTTCCAAGCATCCGTTGGAGCATCTCGCTCGGGTTTCCACCTTTCTGGAGGAGTCCAGTGCCGCTTTCGCTCCAGAAAGCCTCGGTGTGTCTTTTGCCCTTGGTTTGGGAGAAGCTTCGGAAAGACTTCGCGAAAACTACACGATGGAGGCGGAGCACAAGGTTCATGACCTCAGCCTGGGTATCCAAAGGCAACCGGCCCGGAAGGACCCTGTCACTCCTGCACCTGCAACGGAGGAGATCGAAGACTTTCTCTTCTTTGGTGAAGAGGAACCGGCTGCCGAACCCAAGGAGGAGCTGGCCACGGTGGCAGCTGCTGCCGAAGATGAATTCGGGGACAACGTCGAGCTCTTCTGATCAGGGAACCACGAAAACGGAGTCCCCGATCGAAACCATTTTCAGGAGGTATTCGGCATTCCAGTTTGCCAGGCGGAAGCATCCCAGGGACTCGGTTCGTCCCACCTGTTCAGGCTCCGGAGTCCCGTGCATGCCATATCCGGGGAGGCTCAACCCGATCCACGTGGTGCCGACCGGGTTGTTGGGGCCCGGAGGCAGGATGAGCTTTCCTGAACCGGATCGGCTCTCCGGGGTGTTGGGAAAACGTTCCGGATCGAAGGTGTAGTTGGGGCCTTCGACCAATACCTCCACCTTGATCTCTCCCTGGGGTCTTTTCTCCACCTTCCTGGCTATGCTGCAAGGGAAGTGGGCGAGAATCTGGGCCCGTTCGTCCAGAACCTGGAGCGTCTTTGAACCAAGCCGGATGCGGATGAAGGCACCCCGCCTGGACGGAGTGTCACGGCCAGCATCTGGAATCACGACGATGTCGCCGGCTTTCAGCTGACCCCAATCCATGTTCGGGTTGAGTCTTTTCAAAAGCTTTGGGTTGGAGTGTGATTTTTCTGAAAGGAGCTCCAGTGTGGTCTCGTAGCCGAGCCTGAGCGCCCTGGATTTGCCGAGCCATGAGGACGGGGTAGGAATCAAGCCTTCGACTTCGGATTCACGGATCACATGGCGGGACAGTGCGGGGCGCTGAAGGATCAGTTTCCCCCGCGTCTGATCATCGAGTACGCCGGTCATGGGAAGCCTCTCCCTCTGTTGGAAGGCGAGCAGGGCCGCCTTTGTCTGTCCACCGTTGACTCCGTCGATGGAACCCGAGGAGAAACCAAGTCGATCGAGCTGAAGCTGGGCCTCAAAGAGGTCGATGACCGGTCGTGGCCGGAAGGTTGCCGGTGTTTCCTCCGGTACCATCTCCGGGGGAGGGTTGGTGTTGATTCCGGGTGGAGGTGGAGGCGTCAGGGGCATTTCTTCCGGTTCGGGTTCCAGAACCCTCGGATCCGGTCCCGTCCTGTTCTCGATGATGGAAGGCTGGTCCGGTTCCAGCGATGGAAGGGGTAGTTCCTCCCGAACCTCGCTGTGGTTCGTTTCCCAGTCCCTGGTTACCACCACTTCAAGCTCCCTTGGCTCGTTCGTCTCCTTGAGGCTTGGGTCCTGCGAGAAGGCGGAGCGGGCTGCCTTGTCCTCCTTGTGCCACTTCCACGCAAAAAAGCCCCCGACGAAAAGAATCCCGAATCCGAGAATGAGAATCAGGCCGAGACAGGTCCCCCCCCTCCTTGATCCTCCTGATGGATTCCCAATTCGCATGGTGTATTACTGCCACAAAGGGAATGAAATGACAGCTCAAGATTTTGAATCGGCCTGCCCACCGCAGGGGTAGTCCTTCATCAGTAAGAGCATCTCATTCACCGCCTGCTTCATTCCCACTGAGATGGCCCGGCTGACGATGCTGTGTCCGATGTTCAATTCCTCGAGATAGGGTGTTTCGTAAAGGGTCTTGAGGTTTTCGTAGTTGAGGCCATGTCCGGCATTCACGCGGATCCCTGCGCGGTGGGCCTGTTCGGCGCTTTTCCTCAGTCTTTGACATTCCTCCTCGAGTCCCGATCCACCCTTCCAGTTTTCGGCAAATCGTCCGGTATGGAGTTCGATGAAGGGGGCTCCGATTCTTGAGGCGGCCTCGACTTGATGCTCATCAGGGTCAATGAAGAGGCTGACCTCGATGCCGCGATCGAGCATGCGGGCTGTGGTATCCATGAGGGCCTCCAGATTTCCGGCTGCGTCGAGTCCGCCTTCGGTGGTCAATTCCTCGCGTTTCTCCGGAACAATGCAGACAATGTCGGGCTTGAGGGTCAGAGCTATGTCGATGATCGCAGGGGTGTTGGCCATCTCAAGGTTGAGCCGGGTTGTGATGGTGTCGCGAAGTTCCCTCACATCCCGATCCTGGATGTGGCGGCGATCTTCCCTCAAATGAGCCGTGATGCCATGCGCTCCCGCTGATTCCGCGTCGAGTGCCGCCTGGACCGGGGAGGGTTCACCATCTGAGAGACCGCGATACCGTGCTTCGCGGACGGTGGCGACGTGGTCG
>CAZKNW010000238.1:0-6434 GCA_964554035.1 uncultured Verrucomicrobiota bacterium | reverse complement strand
CCTCCAAGGTCAGTACCACAAGGTAATGTCCGCCTTGGGCGGTGGCCTGGGAACTGGTGGCCAGCGTTTCCTCGTGGTAGCTCTTGCCGTGGATGATGCTGGTGACGGAATCCTTGGCATACTGCCGGACGCGTTTCCACACACTCATCACGTCGCCGCAGGTGGTGTCCACAAACTGGCAACCCTTGTCCTTCAGCTTCCTGCGGATCTCCACTTCGGTCCCGAAGGCGGGAATGATAACGATGTCTCCCTCTCCCAGGTCATCGATGTCGGCATCCTTGGAGGTTCCCGAAAGGGCCTTGATCCCCATTTCACGGATCTGGTCATTGACCTCGGGGTTGTGGATGATCTCGCCCAGGATGTAGAGGGGTTGGTCCGGGTAGACCTTGCGTGCGGCATAGGCCAGGTCGATGGCGCGTTCGACGCCGTAGCAGAATCCAAATTCCTTCGCCAGCTTGACGGTCAGGCGTCCGGGTGCGGTCAGCTTGCCCCCGTTGGCACGGATGCTGTCCACGACGATACTGCGATAATGGGACTCCACCTGCGCCTGCACCTTCTCCATGATGTCCGGGGTGCGCAGGTTGATGCGTTTGGGCTTGGGTTTGGCCTCGGAGGCCGCTGCTGTGTCATTCGACATAAAGGGATCAATCTAGCAATTCATCCGCTTTCGTCGAGTCCAGAGCCATCTGAAAAATCGAATCCGGCCAAATGAAGCCCCCCTGCCCCATCCGGCGTCCCGAGAGGGGATTGAAGCGTTCTTGATGCGATTGTCAGCATTGCCCATGCTCTGCGGACGGATCCCCGATCCAGCAACCCCATGTCCGAACATGAACCACATGAGACACCTGAAAGCCTCCTCACCGAGAGGCGCAGGCTCTATGACTTGAGTGGTCAGGACGAGGGGGAGCTTCCCATCAAGGACGCCTTCCTGTGGTCCCTCGCGGGACATGCCATCCTTGCCGCCCTGCTTTTCTTTACAACCATGGCCGTGGGATTCCTCACGGTGAAGACGATCGTGGACAAGATTGAGGAGAAGAAACTGGCCGAGGCGAAGCGAAAGGTCATCGAGATCCAGTTCGAGACCGCGGAACCGGATCAGGAAAAGAAGGAGCAGAACTTCCAGTTCGTCGAGGTCGATCCAAACCTGGCCAGCGAGGAGCCCCCGGAGGAGAAGAGCGCCCAGTCCATGGTCAGCACCAAGGCGGCAAACCTGGCACCCAAACTGGATATCGAGCTTCCCAACATCGAAGGCTCCCAGAAGGATGTGGTCAGGACCGTCAACGAGCCCAAACCGGTCGCCATGCCACCGGCACAACCAGTCCGACCGGAGGAAAAACTGATACCGGATGCACCTGAGGAACTTCCCCAGGCACCCAAGACCGCACAGCCAAAGGAGCCCTTGGTCAAGGAGGAGCCACCCCGGCAGATGGCCAAGGTGGAGGAAAAACCCATGCCCCTCAGACCCCTGCCTGAAAAAAAGGACGACCCGACGCCGCCCAAGGAGGAGCCAGGCAACACCCCGGCTCCACGTCCGCAGCCCAACATGTCCCTTCCCCGCCCCACACCGAAGACGGAGGAGGATCCACCGGAGAAGCCCAACATTCCCGAGCGGGAAAAACCCCACCGCTCCCTGATGCAGGCACAGATCGAGAACAATGTCTCACCGGGAGAAGCCATGGACCAGGAAGGTGGATCCCGCACCATTGGGGTCGACAGCGTGGACACCCTCGGAACGGCGGCCGGCATCTATTTCGACCGAGCGATCAAGGCCATGAAGAAGCGCTGGTTCGACCTCATCGATGAACGCGCCGTCGGCACCTCGAGGGTGGGACACGTGCTCGTCACTTTCCGGTTTTATCCGGACGGCCGTGTCGACGGTGTCCGGATCGCGGAAACCACCGTCAACGATTCCATCATGGAATACATATGCATCGCCGCCATCAGCGACCCCCAGCCCTACGGGCCCTGGCCGCAGGAGATGCGCAATGAGATTGGCAGCAGCTACAAGAGCGTCAGCTTCCGCTTCACCTATCGTTGAAAAGATCCTTTTGCCTTTGGAAAAACTGATTTAAGCAACTGCAGACATTCATGAGTGAATACATTGTCTTGGGAATCATCGGGTGCCTCTCGATCATATCGGGCGCCTTCATCGTCGAGCGCTTCATCGCCCTGCGGAAGGATCGCGTCCTGCCACCCGACCTCTGGAAGACCGCCAATGAGGCCGTCACCGCCGAGGACCTCGCCCGCTTGAAGCTGCGCTGCGAGCGAAAGCCCTCGCCGCTGGGACGCCTGATCGAGACCGTCATCAGCCATCTCGACCTCAATCGCCATGACCTGACCGAGCTCCTCCAGACCCGAGCCCGGGCCGAGATCAACCGGCTCGAGCGTGGACTGGTGGTCCTGGAGATCTCCACGGGCGTTGCCCCGCTGCTGGGACTGGTGGGAACCATCCTCGGCATGATCCAGCTCTTCGGGGCCCTCGGGCAGGAGGGGCTCAATGACAGTGCCGCCTTCGCCGCAGGCATCTCGCTGGCGCTCCGTGCCACCCTCTTCGGTCTCCTGGTGGCCATCCCGGCCCTGATCTCCTGGAGCCTGCTTTCCAATCGCGTGGAGAACCTGACGGTCGACCTCGAGAACATCATGGACACCTTCGTCCGGAAGTTTTACCGGGAGAATGCGCTGAGGAAGGAAGCCCCAACCAGCAACCCGTCCGCATCCTCCCGCAGGGGATCAATGCCGGCAGGCAGCAAGCCCGCACCGAAGGAGAGCTGATCCCGGGATCCCTGCATGAACTTCTCGCAGAAAAAGAGGAAACGGACACCCGCGGTGATCATCATCGCGCTCATCGACGTGCTCCTGGTGGTCCTGATCTTCCTCGTGGTCACCACCACCTTCAAGACGCAGGAGCCTGCCGTGAAGGTGTCCCTGCCTGAGTCCGAACAGGCCAAGGCGGGACAGGTCAGTGAGACCACAATCATGCTCACGGTGGCCAAGGAAGCCCCCTGGTTTTATCTCGGTCCCGAGCCTGTGACGACGGATGTGCTCAACAAGGAGCTTGCCGACGCCGTGCGCGAAAACCCGGAGATCGGAGTAGTAGCCAAGATCGACGAAGGAACCCCATGGCGCGTCATCGTGCAGGTCCATGACGCCATCAAGAAGGCCGACATCAAGAGCTTCAAGGCCATCACTGAAACCAAGTAATCCCTTTTCCCCTGAACCATGCCTGCCAAGCGGAAATCCATCTCCAAACGACAGACTCCCATCAAGCAACTGCTGGAGGTCATGAGCCGCCTCCGAGCACCGGATGGCTGCCCATGGGACAAGGAACAGGACCACAAGTCCATCCGCATGCACGCCATTGAGGAGGTCTATGAACTCGTCGATGCCATCGAGGCCGATGACGACGTCGAGATGGAGGAGGAACTCGGCGACCTGTTGCTGCAGGTGGTCTTCCATTGCCAGCTCGCGAGGGAACGCGGGGTCTTCGATTTCGACAAGGTGGCCCAGCGGATCACCGACAAGCTGATCCACCGCCATCCGCATGTCTTCGGTGATTCCGACGTCGATACCGTCGATGGGGTCTGGACGCAGTGGGAGGATCTCAAGCGGAAGGAAAAGGAAGGCACCCAGCACGAGCGCCCCTCCGTGCTTGACGGCATTCCCCGCCATCTCCCCGCCCTGCACCGGGCGGAAAAGCTGGTGAAGAAGGCGCGAAAGAATGATCTGATGAAGAAGAAGCCTGAGTCCCTCAAGCTGACCAAGTCACAGGCCGCCGCACAGCTCTTCGAGATCGCCTCCTACGCCCAGGCCAAAGGCTGGTCCGCCGAGGCCCTGCTCCGAGGAGAAAATGAAAGGCGTGAAAAGAAACTCAGGCGCAAGGAAACGAAACTAGACTCAACGAAATGAAAGATCCCCGCTTCGAAAAACTCTCAAGGGTCCTCGTCGAATACTCCACCCGGATCCAGCCCGGCGAGAACGTCCTGCTCGACCTCTTTGACGTCCCCGATGAATTCGGCGTCTCGCTGATCCGCGTGGTCCGTGAGGCGGGCGGCATCCCGATGGTCGACATCAGGCGCTCCATCATCAACCGGGAGCTCGTCCGGGACACGAATGAGCAGCACGCCGAACTGGTGAGGGAGACCGAGCTTTTCCGCATGCAGAAGATGCAGGCCTACATCGCTGTCCGGGGCACCCACAACATCAGCGAGTCCAGCGATGTGCCCTCCGAGAAGCAGGCGCTTTACAGCAAGACCATCCGTCCCGTCATGGACCACCGTGTCAACGAGACCAAGTGGTGCGTCCTGCGCTGGCCCAACGCCAGCATGGCCCAGTCGGCAAACATGAGCACCGAGGCCTTTGAGGACTTCTTCTTCCAGGTCTGCACCATGGACTACGCCAAGATGGCCGCCGCCTCCAAGCCGTTGGAGGAAAGGATGGCGAAGGCCGGCGACGTGCACATCACCGCACCCGGGACGGACCTGAGGTTCAGCATCAAGGACATGGGAGCCATCAGCTGCCAGGGAGACCGAAACATCCCTGACGGCGAATGCTTCTCCTGCCCCATCAAGGACAGCGTCAACGGGACACTCCAATACAACACCCCCACCATCTACGCCGGAACCAAGTTCGAGAACGTGAAGCTCACCTTCAAGGACGGCCGGATCATCGAGGCCACCGCAAACAACACGAAGCGCCTCAATGAGATCCTGGATACGGATGAGGGGGCACGTTTCATCGGTGAATTCTCACTGGGCTTCAATCCCCACATCAAGGACCCGATGTGTGACATCCTTTTCGACGAAAAGATCGCCGGTTCCCTGCACTTCACTCCCGGACAGGCCTATGAGGAATGCGACAATGGAAACCGCTCCGCTGTCCACTGGGACATGGTCCTCATCCAGCGCCCTGAATGGGGCGGCGGCGAAGTCCACTTCGACGGTGAATTGATCCGCAAGGACGGGCTCTTCGTTCCAGAGGAACTACAGCCACTCAACCCGGACCAACTGGTCGGGGCCGAGTAACTGGATCCCGTTATCAACCGATCACGTTGTCGCCCTTCATCTCCTTCTGCTGAAGGGTCAGGGGCCAACCGGGGAACTGGTTGTCCGCCTTGCCATTGGTGGCATCCACGAGGAACTTGAAGGACTCCAGCATGTAGGTCTTCGCCTTCGTGTCCACGGTCACCATGCCGAAGCCGCTGCCCTTCTGGTGGGCACGGTCGTAACGGTTCTTCTCGGAGGCCACCTCCGGATTCCCGACGGCATACATGTACATCAGGTTGCCAAGACCATCCTTGTATTCGCCGGTATTGTCATTGCCGTGCTTGGGACGGTTCTGATGCTTCATGCCCATCTCATCGGGACGCCACCAACGTGGATACCCCGCTGCAATTGCGGGTGTGCAAAAGGACCAGAAACTGTCGCGCTGCTTCCTGACCCCATACTGGACGGCCGAGGTCAGGTGCTGGTCGCCATTGATATGAAGCGGCATGGCAGGACGAAGGATGTCGATGGCACGGTCACGGGCCGTCTGGGGCCAGCCACCGGAATCGAGGTCCGCCTTCAGGTAGCCATCGTATTTGCCGTGATGCGTGGCGGCTCCGGCAAAAAGCGTCTGGCTCAGCAGCACCTTCATGCTGTGGCCGCGCCAGTCACCGGCCCATTCCTTGAGGAACTTCTCCTGTCTCTCGCCCAGCAGGATCAGGCCCGGCTTGTCGAGAACGGAGGTGTCGAAGTTGGGATCCATCACGTGATCCGCACGCCCTGATCCCGTGTCCACATGTTCCGGACCGCTCTTGAACTGGCGATCACCCAGGATGGCGAAGCTGACATCACCATAGACCATGTCACCGTAGTAGACCGTGATGCCCTGGAGCACGGGTGTGGGATCATAAAAATCAGGATGGTGGGCGGCATTGGTCTTGTGGACCACGTTCACCATGCGTGCCGGTTCACGATAGCCCGCCACGCTGGAGGTGCCTCCGGCAACGTCCATCTTCTTTCCACCCTCGCCCCAGATGTTTCCATGGAAGACATCGTGGTCGTCCGGGATACAGATGGTCGGGCGATCCTTCATCGCCTCACCAAAGGCCCAGCCATGCATGTAGTATTTCCGCAGGTAGTTCAGGATCGCCGGCTCCGCAGGCTCCCGGATCAGTCCGAAGCCACCGTGGCTTTCATAAAGCTGGTCACCCGAGAAATAAACGAGGTCCGGATCCAACCGCAGCAGGTTCTCCGCGACGGGCTCGTAGGGGAAGCCATAGTCATTCTGGCAGGTCAGCGCACCGATCCTGAGCGGCCGTCCGGAAGGGTTGGCCTTGATGGTGCCGGTTCGCTCATGGACTTCCTCGCCGCCATCCTTGAGCGACTGCCTGTAAACCAGCTTGAACTGCGCCTCCTTCTTCTCGTTCCACTTGGGAACCCGGAACGTCGCCG
>CAZKNW010000237.1:0-6441 GCA_964554035.1 uncultured Verrucomicrobiota bacterium | reverse complement strand
TCCGGCGCGGGCGTGTTTGTTAACGGGGCGGTATTCGTGGCAGCTGGAGGAGGCATGCAATCATCAACCCTTCCTTTCCGACAAATGGCGTTTTTATCCATGGCTGCTTGAAAAGGACGGCTACCGGATTGGTTACACGGGCAAGGGCTGGGGACCGGGCGTCTGGCACGGAACGGTCGCAGGGGGAAACCAGGTCGATGACAATCCGGCAGGTCATCCCTACAACAAGCTCAAGCTCAAGCCTCCCTTCAAGGGGATCAACAACACGGATTACGCAGGCAACTTCAAGGCCTTCCTCGAGGATCAACCGAAGGACAAACCCTTCTGCTTCTGGCTGGGAACGAAGGAACCGCACCGTGGTTACGCTCTGGACAGCTGGAAGGAGGCGGGAAAGGACCTGGCCGATGTTACGGTGCCCGCCTATTACCCGGACAACGAGGTGATCCGTGGTGACCTCGCCGACTACGCGCTGGAGGTGGAGTGGTATGACAAGCATATCCAACAGGTGCTCAGGCATCTTGAGGAGGCCGGTCAGCTGGACAATACGCTGATCATCGCGACCTCCGACCATGGCATGCCTTTTCCGCGTGTGAAGGGTCAGATCTATGACGATGGCTTTCATATTCCCTTTGCGGTTCGATGGGGAGACAAGGTGAAGGGCGGTCGAGTGGTCACCGATTTCATCACCTTTCCAGACCTGGCTCCCACATTGATGGAGGTTGCAGGGCTGGACAGCGATCCGCAGATGACCGGCAAGAGTTTCCTTCCCCAGTTGCTCGGTGATAAGGCGGGAAGGATTGATCCTTCCCGGGATCATACCCTCTTGGGCAAGGAGCGTCATGACATCGGAAGGACCGATGGGGATCTTCTCTCTGTGGCCTATCCTGCCCGTGCCATTCGAACCGACCGGTTTCTCTATGTGAGAAACTTCAAGCCCAACCGTTGGCCCGTGGGGGATCCGGAGTATGGATTCCTCAACTGCGATGGTTCCCCGACCAAGAAATACCTGACAGAGTTATCGATGGGTTCCCCTGACTATTCGTTCTTTGAAATGGCCTTCGGCAAACGTCCGGCGGAGGAGTTGTTCGATGTGGTTGCGGATCCAGACTGTGTAAGGAATCTGGCAGGCAATGCCACCCATGCCGAGGTGAAGGAAAAATTGTGGTCGCAGTTGGAAAGGGAGCTGAAGGAGCAGGGCGACCCCAGAGTCCTCGGCAAGGGGGACATCTTTGATTTCTATCCCAACCGGAGCATCGAGCGACAGCAGAAGATCTACAAGAAACCGGACTTCGACCCGGTCAAGATCTTCGAGGACAAGTTCGGGAAGTAGCCTCCCGGATCAGGTCCTGTCAGCACAGCCGGTGCAGACCGGCTGAAACCCTTTGGTCAGCCTCGCATGTCGGGTGCAGGTTGGGCGCCTGCAGTGGGAGCAGGTCTCATTGCAGTTCCTTCCGCAAAGGTGGCAGGCCTTTGTTCGCTTCGTTAGAAAGAAGCGAGTCAACCTTTGGTCGAGGGCTGGAGAAAGTAACTCCATCGGAGTCCTTTTGAAGTGATAGGCTGCGAGAACCACGAGCAGAAGACTGATCCAGACCAAGGCATGATTGACGGGGTGCCAGAGCGCATAGGCATGGGAAGACGTGAACATCTTGCCTGAAAAGGGCCAGAGGAGTGCCACCGGCATTCTCGAGAAATAGAGATCGCCGAGGATGTGGGACCAGAAGGCGAGCTGGGTGAAGACGAAGGTCTTCCATCGGGACGTGCCCTTCGCCCACCTCGTGGCCGCAAGAGAAAGAAGGAGTCCGAATCCGATGTTGTGGGTCCAGACGTGATGGAACCGGGAGAACCAGTTGGAACCCAGAAAGAACGTCAGCGCATCGAGGTCCGGGAGCAACCCTGCAAGGGTGATCGAGATGCGGAAGCGCCGGTCGGCCCGGACGGGCTGTGCGATCAACCAACCGATGGAGGCATGGACTTCCGAATACATGGGAGAATCGTGAGGCTTCCTTCTCAAACCCAACCGGCCGGAAAGGTTGTGATTGAAACGCAGGCCGGGGTGTTCGAGCATCCTCACGAATCCAACCCATCTCCACGATGAATCGTTTTGCCTGCATCCCGCTCGTCCTTCTTTGGAATCTTGTTCTGGTGGCCTGTGTTTCTGGCGCCTCCCAGAAGCCCAACTTCATCTTCGTGCTGAGTGACGACATCGCCCAGGGGGATCTTGGCTGCTATGGGCAGAAGCTGATCCAGACGCCGCGTCTCGACCAGATGGCGGCGGAGGGCACTCGCTACCTTCAGGCCTATTGCGGAACCAGTGTCTGTGCACCCAGTCGCTCATCCTTCTTCACGGGGCTGCACACCGGCCATTGTCCGGTGCGGGGAAACTATGAGGTGCCGCCGGAGGGACAGCTTCCTTTGCCGGCAAGGGTAGTGACGATTGCAGAGGTCGCAAAGGGGGCGGGGTATGCCACCTCCACCTTTGGAAAGTGGGGAATGGGCTTCTTTGATTCGAGCGGTGCTCCTTCCCGTCAGGGCGTGGACCACTTCTTCGGCTACAACTGCCAGCGTCATGCCCACTCCTATTTCCCGACCTACCTCTTTGACGATGCAACCCCGTTTGTCCTGCCGGGAAACGATGGTCGCGGTGTCGGCAAGACCTATGCCCAGGAGCTCATCCAGAAGGACATGATTGCCTGGCTGAAGGAGCACGCCGGGGAACCCTTCATGATGTTCTATGCGATCACCCTTCCTCACGGACGGCATGAAATCGATGACTATGGCATCTACAGGGACAAGCCATGGACGGAGCAACAGAAGGCCTATGCCGCCCAGGTGACACGTGTGGATTCGGACATGGGGGAGTTGATGGATACCTTGCGGGAACTGGGAATCGCCAAGAACACGCTTATTGTCTTCTCTGGAGACAACGGATCCTCCTTCAGTCCCAAGTCGGAGATCGGAAGGCGGTTCGACCAGGCCGGCAACGGGCTCCGTGGATACAAGCGGGGGATGTATGAAGGAGCCCTGCGTCAGGCGGCTCTTGCCTGGTGGCCGGGAACGGTGCCTGCGGGCAGGGTGGATGACCAGCCATGGGCGTTCTGGGACCTGATGCCCACCTTTGTGGAGATGAGTGGTGCGAGGGAGCCCAAAGGCTACGAGACGGATGGCGTGTCATTGCTGGGCTATCTCAAGGGAGGCAAGGCTCCTGAACGGGACTATTTTTATTGGGAACTGCATCTGGGAAACCGTCCTGTCCAGGCCGCGCGCTGGGGAGACTGGAAGGCGGTTCGTAATGGTTTCGACAAACCTGTTGAGATCTATGATCTGGCCAAGGATCCGGGTGAATCCAATGACATTGCCGGGATGCAACCGAAGCTGGTCAGGAAGGCTGAGGCGATCTTTCTGGATGCGCATCGACCTGATCCCAACTGGCCCCTGACCGGCAGGTCCCCGGAGCATGTTGAGAAATCGAAGGAGGCATGGAAGATCAAACGCGAGAGGGACAAGACGGGATGGATTCCGGAGAATGCCGAAAGGCGCAAGCTGTGAGTGGAGCATTGGCCAGGGTGGGATGCTGGTTCATTGGATTGTTGGGCGTTGTGGGATACGTGCTCTGTCCCGGGGGCGCTTGTGCTGCGGATAGGCCCAACGTCCTTTTCATCGCGGTCGATGACCTCAATGACTGGGTTGGCTGCCTTGGAGGACATCCCCAGGCGATGACGCCGAACATCGACCGGCTGGCTGAGCGGGGCGTGCTTTTCACCAACGCCCATTGTGCGGCTCCCGCCTGCAAGCCTTCGCGTTCGGCGGTTTTCAGCGGCCTTGACCCGGAAAGGACCGGAGTCTGGTCCAACCAGAGCAGGGGAATCAGGCAGTTGGCACCCGACATCAAGCTTCTCCCAGAAGTCTTTCACGAGGCGGGATACCGGACCCTGGGGGCGGGAAAGCTGATTCACACAGGTTCCACGTCGAAGGAGATCTTCGCTGACTATCTGTCCGTGGAGCAACGGTGGAGTCCCTTGTCAAAGGACGAGGTTTCCTACAGGCCCGAAGAGTTGAAGTCCAAGGGCACCTGGAAGCCGAGGCATGTGGCCGCAGATCAGCATGGGAAGGAGGTGATCCTTCCCCTCAACGGCCTGCCGTCGGATCGCGCACCGGACAAGAAGGCTGGGGAGTCCTTTGATTGGGGTGGATTTGACGTGCCGGATTCGGACTTTGGTGACGTCCGGATCACGGACTGGGCGATTGGGAAACTTGGGGCCATGGGCGAGGATCCCTTCTTTTTGGCGGTGGGATACTACCGGCCACACATTCCTCTTTGGGCACCTGAAAGGTTCTTTGATCGATTCAGGGAAAAGAGGGCGGAGTTGCCCATGTTGCGTGCAGACGACCTGAAGGATGTCGGTAGGGCGGGAACCCGATGGGCGCTTGAGGCCGTGACGGCCGGGAGTCACGAAACCGTTGCCAAATCCGGGCAATGGCGGGATGCGGTGGAGGCGTACCTGGCATGTGTGACCTTCGTGGATGAACAGATTGGACGCCTTCTGGATGCGTTGGATCGTTCCGGAAAGGCCTCGAACACGATCGTCGTTCTCTGGTCCGATCACGGCTGGCATCTCGGCGAGAAGGAACATTGGGGCAAATGGACGGGCTGGGAACGCTCGACACGGGTTCCGTTGATCGTTTCTGTGCCTTCAGTCGAGGGTAGGCCTGGGCATGCGAGCTGTTCGAGTCCCGTCTCACTTTTGGATATCTATCCAACACTCATGGATTATTGCGGCCTCGCAGCCGCCCATCCACTCGGGGGCATGTCCCTCCGTCCCTTGCTTGAGAATCCCGATGCCCGACCGGACCGGACGGTATTGACCCGGTTCGATCAGGGAAACCTCTCGGCAAGGAACGGTCGCTGGCGCTACATCCGCTATGCGGAGGGCGAAGAGGAACTGTATGACCTCCAGAAAGATCCCAATGAATGGGAAAACCTGATTGATAAACCGCGGGCCGCGGGGGTTTTGGCGCGTTTCCGCATGAAATTGGCGATTGAGTGAAACCGCAGGAGGAGTAGATTCCGTCTGTTCCCTTAAACCCCTACCGATATGAATGTCATCGACCGTCGTGATTGGATCAAGCTCCTGGGAGCCTCAGGAGCCATGGCTGCCTTCAACCCTCTGGGCACCCTGACACAGGCTGCCACAAGTAAGAGTGATTCCCTTGCGACCCAGCTCTACAAGAGCCTGAGCGACGAGCAGCTGGAAAAGATCGTCCTTCCCGTGAATGACAAGCGGAGGCAGTTCATCAGCAACTGGTGGTATGTCCACACGGATCACCGCATCAACAACACCTTCAACAAGGACCAACAGGAACTGATCCTGACCCTCTTCGATTCCTTCCACACGGAGGAATACAGGGCCATGGTGAATGAGCAGGTGAAGATCGACCAGTATGGCAAGGAGGGGAATGCGCCGTCGGTCGGATTCTTCGGCACGCCCGGCGACAAGGACTTCGAGTTCATCTACACTGGCCACCATGTCACACGGCGCTGTGACGCCCATAGTGATGAGGGCAAGGGGTTTGGAGGTTCCCCCATCTTCTACGGGCACTTCCGCACCAAGTTCCGTGAAGGAAGCAATCATGAGGGAAATCCCTATTGGTACCAGGGATTGATCTTCAACGAGTTCGTCGAGGCCCTTGATGGCAAGCAGCAGGAGCAGGCCCTCCTGAGCAAGCAGGAGCCCAGAAGTGAGAAGGGACAGGCTCCGATTGAGAAGAAGCAATCTGGTTACAAGGGCTTGAAGTGTTCGGAACTGAGTGCGGACCAACAGGAGAAGCTTTTCGACACCATGCGCCGCATGATGGCGATGTTCCGCAAGTCAGATGTGGATGCCACCATCAAGACCATCAGGGACAAGGGAATGATGGACCGACTGCACGTCTCCTACTACGACGGCAAATACGACATTGGCAACGATCGGGTCTGGGACACCTGGCAGATTGAGGGCCCTGACATGGTCTGGTATTTCCGCGGATTCCCCCACATCCATACCTACTTCCACGTGAAGGGTTGATGGTTTACCCCAGCAACTCGGTGATGACCTGGCCTCCGAACTGGCTCAGTTGCTTGTAGCGGCCGGCATGGAAGTAGGTGAGCTTGTTGTCGTCGAGTCCCAACAGGTGGAGCAGGGTGACGTGGAAGTCACGGATGGGGTGTTTGACGTCGACGGCTTCGGCTCCCAGTTCATCGGTGGCTCCCACGATGGAGCCGCGCTTCACTCCACCTCCAGCCATGAGCATGGTCATGGCGTCGGCATTGTGGCCACGTCCGAGCGAGTAGACGCCGCCGCGTTTGTTGTTGTCGGGTGTCCGGCCGAATTCACCGGTCCAGACAACGAGTGTGTCCTCGAGCATGCCCCGTTGCTTCAAATCCTTGATGAGGGCGGCCATGGG
>CAZKNW010000236.1:0-6461 GCA_964554035.1 uncultured Verrucomicrobiota bacterium | reverse complement strand
ACCATCGGCATCGACACCATCATTTCCCAGGCACGCGCCAACAAGGCTGCCGAAGAGGCCGGCGACAAGGACTTCCGGCCTGTCTACAGCATCTATGTTGCGGTGGGCCAGAAGCAGTCGAATGTCGCCCAGACGATTGCCATTCTCGAAAAGGCCGGGGCGCTTGAGTATACCATCGTCGTTGTGGCCTCGGCTTCCGACTCCGCCACCAACCAGTACCTGGTTCCCTTCGCCGGTTGCGCCATGGGTGAATGGTTCATGGACAATGGAATGGATGCGCTGATCATTTACGATGATCTCTCCAAGCACGCGATCGCCTACCGCCAGGTTTCGCTCGTGTTGCGTCGTCCTTCCGGTCGTGAGGCTTTCCCGGGAGATGTCTTCTACCTGCACAGCCGCCTGCTGGAACGGTCCGCCCGTCTGGGAGAGAAGTATGGTGATGGTTCCCTGACAGCCCTCCCGATCATTGAGACGCAGATGGGAGACGTGTCCGCCTACATTCCAACCAACGTGATCTCGATCACGGATGGTCAGATTTACCTTGAGACCGACCTTTTCTACCAGGGCATCCGCCCGGCTGTTTCCGTGGGTCTCTCCGTTTCCCGTGTGGGATCGGCCGCCCAGATCAAGGCCATGAAACAGGTGGCCGGCAAGATCAAGCTGGAGTTGGCGCAGTTCCGTGAGCTGGCTGCCTTCGCTCAGTTTGGTTCCGATCTGGATGCCAAGACACAGGCGCAGTTGAACCGCGGAAAACGCATCGTCGAGATCTTCAAGCAGCAGCAGTACAATCCTCTGGCTGTTGAAATGCAGGTGGCCATCCTGGGTGGTGTGCAGCACGGTGCCTTTGACGATGTGGATGTGGAGAAGATCAAGGACTTCCAGACGAAGTTCCAGACCTACCTGACCGATCGCAAGAGCGACCTTCTCGCGACCATCAAGGCCGAGGGCAAGCTCTCCGACGAGACCACCGAGGCCCTCAAGGCGGCGATCAGCGAGTTCAAAGAATCCTACAACTAAGACGGTAGAACCATGGCCAGCACACGCGACCTCCGCCGACGCATCAAGTCGGTCAAGAACACTTCGCAGATCACCAAGGCAATGCAGATGGTGGCGGCGTCCAAGATGCGTCGTGCCCAGGATGCGGCCACCGGTGGACGCCCCTATGCGGAGTTGATGAACAGCGTGCTGGCTGAGGTGGCTCCCGCCACGGGTGACTTCACGCATCCCTTGATGGAGAAGCGTGAAGTGAAGAAGCGCCTGGTGCTGGTGATCAGCTCGGACAAGGGACTCTGTGGAGCTTTGAACGCAAACCTGCTTCGTGAAGTGGGCCGGGCGGACAAGGAGACGACGGTCTTCGTATGTGCAGGACGCAAGGGTGCCCAATTTGTCTCCCGCACCAAGCGCGATCTCAACGCGGAATTCGAATATAGCGATGCACCAAGCTTCGCCGAGGCGCGCACCATCTCGAAGCACGTACAGAAGCTCTTTCTCGATGGCGAGGTCGATCAGGTAGATGTGGCCTATACCGACTTCGTCAATACGCTGATCCAGAAACCGACCATTCGCACGTTGTTGCCGGTGGGTGAGGTGAGCGCCCTTGAGGCCGGCGTCGAGGGCGATGCTGAAGAGAAGAAGGGCTTCACAGAGGGGACGCGGGAATTCCAGTTCGAGCCGGATGCCTCCATCGTGTTCGGCAACCTGCTTCCCCATTATCTCAATTTTCAGGTTTTCCAGATGATGCTGGAGGCCAAGGCCAGCGAGCACAGCGCCCGGATGGTTGCGATGAAGAACGCCACCGACAACGCCAAGAAGCTGATCAAGGATCTTTCACTCGAATACAACAAGCTCCGTCAGGCTGCCATCACCACGGAGATCCTCGAGATCTCGAGCGCGGCCCTGACGATGGGCTGACACTGAAACTTTCAACAGACCAACCCTATCATGAACAAAGGTAAAATCGTTCAAGTCATTGGCCCGGTTGTGGACGCGGAGTTCACCGAGAAGCTTCCCGAAATCTACAATGCATTGACCGTCGAATTCCCGCTTGAGGGAGAGACCCAGAAGCTGACCCTTGAGGTGCAGCAGCATCTTGGTGACAACTGGGTTCGTACGATCGCCATGTCCTCGACCGAGGGTTTGAAGCGCGGTTACGAGGTCACCGATTCCGGCAAGCCCATTTCCATGCCGGTGGGGGAGAAGGTGATGGGCCGCGTGTTCAATGTCATTGGTGAACCCGTGGACGAGCGTGGCCCGGTGGAGGCAGAAGCCTACAACCCGATCCATCGTCGCGCACCGGAGCTCAAGGATCAGGCCACATCGCCTGAGATCCTTACTACCGGCATCAAGGTCATCGACCTCATCTGCCCCTTCCTCAAGGGTGGTAAGGTTGGCGCCTTCGGTGGTGCAGGTGTGGGCAAGACGGTGGTCATCATGGAGCTCATCAACAATATCGCCAAGCAGCACGGTGGATACTCCGTGTTTGCGGGTGTCGGTGAGCGCACACGTGAGGGAAATGATCTTTATGCTGAAATGTCCGAAGCGGGCGTCATCAACCAGGATGATCTCAGCAAGTCCAAGGTTGCGCTGGTATACGGTCAGATGAATGAGCCGCCCGGAGCCCGTCTTCGTGTCGCTCTTTCCGGTCTCGCCATCACCGAGTATTTCCGTGATGTGAAGAACCAAGACGTGCTTCTGTTCGTGGACAACATCTTCCGTTTTTCACAGGCAGGCTCCGAGGTATCCGCACTCCTTGGCCGTACCCCCTCAGCGGTGGGTTACCAGCCTACCCTTGCCGCGGAAATGGGCGACCTTCAGGAGCGTATCACTTCAACCAACAAGGGATCCATCACCTCCTTCCAGGCTGTTTACGTTCCTGCGGATGACTTGACCGATCCAGCGCCTGCGACGACTTTTGCCCATCTGGATGCGACCGTCGTTCTCGAGCGTTCGATCGCCGAGCTGGGTATTTATCCGGCTGTGGATCCGTTGGCTTCCACCCCCCGCGCGCTGGCACCTGACATCGTCGGAGAAGAGCACTATGAGGTGGCACGTGGAGTGCAGATGGTACTTCAACGTTACAAGGACCTGCAGGACATCATCGCCATTCTCGGCATGGACGAGCTCTCACCGGAAGACAAGCTCACGGTGTTCCGCGCCCGTAAGATCCAGAAGTTCCTCAGCCAGCCGTTCACGGTTGCCGAAGTCTTCACCGGATTTCCCGGCAAGCAGGTGCCTGTCGAGGAAACCGTTCGTGGCTTCAAGGAAATTCTCGACGGCAAGCACGATGATGTCGCTGAGAACAACTTCTACATGAAGGGCACGATCGACGAGATCAACGACTAATTCCCGAACCCGAACAGGACATAACCATGGCCGGCAACTTGAAACTGGAAATCGTCACGCCTGAGGAGAAGACCTTCTCGGAAGAGGTGGACATGGTGACGTTGCCTGGTGTCGAGGGTGAAATGGGGATCTATCCCAACCATATTCCCCTGATGACCCAGATTGCGGCCGGTGAGGTGGTTGCCCGGGTGGGTAACCAGGAGCACTATCTCGCGGTGGGTGAGGGCTTCGTCAAGGTCACCGGCGACAATGTCTCCATTCTCACCGACATGGCCATTGATGCCGACAACATCGATGAGGCCAAGGCGGAAGAGGCCAGAAAGAAGGCTGAAGCCCGCCTACAGGAGAAGCTCAGCGATGAGGAGGCAGCCGTGGTTGCCGCGGCTCTCGCCAAGAGCCTCGCCCAACTTCATGTGAAGCGTCGTCGCCGGGGCTAGGAGCACCCTCATATCATTTGGTGAAAGGCGGATCGGCATGACGATCCGCCTTTTTGTTTTGCGAGACGGATTGGGACGAAGGAGTGATCGTCGCCGCCTTCAGCAGTCTTGAGGGAATGCATCTTTTCTGCCATACCCACACCCGTGCATCTGAGGCGCATCAAACTCATCCCGTTGATCATCACGGCGACTGTGGTATCGATCGTGGCCTACATTCATCTGCTTCCGCGCCTTGACGACTCGGGCCGCTTTGACTTCCTGATGAGATGGGAGTGGGACACCTATGACTGGAGGGTCGAAAGTTCCTTCAAGAATCCCAATACGGTGGCCAACAATCTCGGCGCGGTCTTTATCGATGATGAATCCATCCAGAAGATCAATGAGGAGTTTGGATATGAATGGCGCTGGCCCCGATACTTCCATGGCCTGGTCGTCCAGGAACTGGCTGCTCAGGGGGCCACTGCTGTGGGATTTGACATCTTTTTTGCCGAGACCTCCGACATCACGGTCCCTGCAATCGATGGTGATGAGATCCTTTCGGATGTCTACTTTGCCGAGAAGATCAGGGAGGCTGGGAATGTCTATCTCGCTTCAAGGGATGGTCTGTCCCCTGCGCCTCTCTTCCTTTCGGGTGCCGCCGGGGTAGGGGACATCACGGCGGATTCGGATTCGGATGGTGTTCTGAGAAGGGCGCGGCCATTCAAGACCTACCGATCGTGGCACCCCATTCTGGCCGCGGCCGCGAATGAGTTTGGGATCATTCTGGACAAGGCGGAGATCAAGGATGGAGTTCTGAGTCTTCCTAGGCTGGAAGGAGATCCGATACCCATTCCGGTGAACGCGAAACAGGAGTTCAACCTGACGGAAGTGACCGGAGCGGAACCCGCGCCCGGCGAATCCCCCTGGAAGAAATGTTACGTGGAGGAAAGGGCCTGGCATCTCGGCGTCCATCTGGCGGCACGTGCCTTGGGAATCCATCTGAATGAGGCGGTGATCGCAGATGACCAGATCGTAATGAAGACGGAAGATGGAGACATCCGCTTTATCCCGCTGGATACGGATGGATTTTTTCACATCAACTGGATGCTCAAGTGGAATGACGGACGACTTGTCCAGCAAAGTTTCTATGATGTGATGGAGTCGGCACGAAAGCGCGCGGCCGGTGAGCCGGTCCTGCCTAGCTACAAGGACAAGCTTGTCTTCATTGGATCGATCGGCTCGGGAAACAACATCTCCGACTTTGGATCCACTCCGCTCAGCCCTGATACCTACCTCGTCAGCAAACATTGGAACGTGGCCAACGCCATTGTTTCCGACCAGATGGTCAGCCGCACCTCCATCAGCACTGAGATCATCATCATCTTTGTTCTTGGATTCTGTTCCTATCTTCTGACTTGGGAGATGCGGGCCCCGCTCTCGTCCATTTCGGTTGCCGCCCTTGGAGGAGTTTACATCTATGGGGCTTTCTCGGCATACGCGAACTCGCGGCTTTGGATGCCGGTGATCTTTCCGGTGGTGGGAGCCCTATTCTTCAACCACATCATCATGGTCTGCTATCAGGTGATCTTTGAGCAGAGCGAGAAGAAAAGAGTGAAGGGAGTGTTCTCCAAGCTGGTTTCTCCCAATGTGGTCCAGGAGCTACTTTCATCGGATAAGATGAACCTGGGTGGTAGCCGCAAGAACATCACCGTCCTTTTCTCCGATGTGCGTGGTTTTACCTCGATGACCGATGAGTATCAGAAGAGGGCCGTGGAATATGTGGAAAAGAACGGCCTGACAGGTGACGAGGCGGAAGCCTACTACGACCAGCAGGCCCAGGAAACCCTCGCCACCGTCAACGTCTATCTCGGCACGATCTCCAACATGGTGAAAAAGCACAACGGGACCCTGGACAAGTACATGGGAGACTGTGTGATGGCCTTCTGGGGAGCCCCGACTCCGAACGAGCAACATGCCCTCTCCTGTGTAAAGGCGGCGGTCGACGCCCAGCGGGCCATGTATCGGCTGAACCTCGAGCGTGCCGAGGAGAACAAGCGGAGGGAGGCGGAGAACGAGGAAAGGTTGAAGCGTGGTGAGGAGCCCCTTCCCATCATGAAGCTCTTGTCGCTGGGCAGCGGCATCAATTCAGGAATCTCGATTGTCGGACTGATGGGCTCCAGCGAGCACATTCTCAACTTCACCGTTTTTGGGCGCGAGGTGAACCTGGCCAGCCGTTTGGAGCATGTTTCCGGAAGGGGGAGGATCGTGATTGGAGAAGCCACCTATCATGAAATCGTCAAGTTTGACCCCGAGTATGCCAAGACCTTCCGCGAGCTGGAACCGGTCATGGTGAAGGGTATCGCCAATGCCGTCCGCATCTTTGAGGTGCCTTGGAAGGAAGGAATGGCCGAGGAAGGACAACTGGAAGCCATGGGCGGATCCATGGAAAAGAAATAGGAATACAATGCCGATCCACGTGAACATGGCCCGCCTTGAACGGGGAACCGTCGAGCTGGAGGGTGAGGTCCCGCTCGAGGAGCTGGAGATCGAGGAGGTCGACGACCTGGTTGGCTGTACCTCCCCGCTGAAGTATGACCTCGAGGTGGATCTGGTTGGGGATGCCGTCCTCGCCCGGGGACTGTTGGAATGGCCTTTCGACTGCCACTGCGCCCGCTGCCTGAAGCCCTTTACCCATGTCGTCCG
>CAZKNW010000235.1:0-6506 GCA_964554035.1 uncultured Verrucomicrobiota bacterium | reverse complement strand
ATCCTGAACATCGATGACCTCGATGGGATCCCCGACCCCGGCAAGCCCGGACTTCCACTCTCGCCGGAACAACCGGCCTGCCTCCTCTACACCTCCGGTTCCACCGGCAAGCCCAGGGGCGTCGTCTATTCCCACCGATCCGTGCTCCATATGGTACGGGGACAGATCCGCTACCATCAACTCCACTCCAGCGACCGAATGTTGCTGACCGCTTCCGCAGGGGTGGTCGGCGGGAAAAGGATGACCCTCAGTGGCATTCTTTCGGGAGCCGTGATCGTGCCCTTCAACCTCCGCGAGAAGGGACTCCGCGAAATGGAGTCCTTCATCGCCAGCCAACGGATCACCATGATCCAGACTGTCCCCACGGTGTTCCGTCGATTCGTGGCTGGCATCCAGGACAACTGTCACCTGGCCAGTGTCCGGTTGGTCCGGCTCGGTGGCGAACCCTTGATGCGAAGCGACTTTGACCTGTTCCGGCAACACTTCGGACCCGATGCCCAATTCGCCAACGGCATGGGAAGCACGGAGTCCGGAACCATCAGTGTCCTGATCGCCAGCCATGACACCCGGTTCGACGAAGGACGTCTTCCTGCGGGCAGACCGGCAGAAGGTTTCACCTGCATCCTTCGGGATGAGACTGGCAATCCGTTGCCCCCCGGGTCGGAAGGCGACCTTTGCGTCCAAAGCCGCTTTCTTCCGGACGGCTACTGGAAGCGGCCGGACCTGACCAACCTGGTGTTTCATGACGTCGCCGGGGTGGACGGCCTGCGCGAATACCGGACGGGGGATCTCGCCCGCATCGACGAATCCGGGATGATCACGCTGCTGGGCCGAAGGGATTCCCAGGTCAAGATCCATGGATTCCGTGTGGAACCGGAAGAGATCGAAGCCAGCCTGCTTGCATGGGCACCTGTTCAATCCGCAGCGGTCATCGCATCACCTATGGGTGATGGGGGAACCCAGCTCGTGGGCTACCTTCAGCCCAAGCCAGGTGCCCGGATCAGCACGGACGAGGCACGCCTCCACCTTTCAAGATCGTTGCCTCCCCACATGGTTCCCAAGAGGTTCGTCGTGCTGGACACCTTTCCCCTGACGGATACAGGAAAAGTCGACCGTCGTTCCCTCCCTGCCCCGGACAAGGCGGACATCAACGACCTTTCCGCCGTTCCTCCCTGCGATGAGACGGAGAGGACCCTTGCCTGGATCTGGAAGAAGGAACTGGGACTTCAGGTCAGGGACCGGACTGACAACTTCTTTGAGCTCGGCGGCGATTCCATGCACGCAGCAACGCTTTGCGGCGCCCTGGAACGAAGCTTCGGCGTCGCCATCAAGCCCGTGGAACTGCTGGAAACACCCGAGCTGCACCAGCTTTCCGGGAGAATCCGGGGACGTCTCAAACGCACCCAGGGTGCAACGTTGTTGAAAGCTTCGAGCACGGCACCCCCCTTGTTTCTCTTTCCCCGGGCCGGCGGCGACGGACTCATTTTCCGTGACCTTGCCAAAGAGTTGGGCGCTGATTGTCCGATCTACGCGATGTCACCTCCCGGGCTGCATACCGAGTCCGGATTCGATGAAACCATCGAGACCATCGCATCTGGCCATGTTTCCACCATCGAGGCCATTCAGCCTGTAGGAGACCTGAGACTGGCAGGCATCTCCTTCGGCGGATCCACCGCATGGGAGACAGCCAGGCAGCTCCAGGCAAAGGGACGCAAGGTGGTGTTCCTGGGACTCTTCGACAGCTTCTCACCACGCTACCGCAGCACGAACTTTCCGCGCAGCCGCCCCTACGAAATGGGCCAGCGCCTGAGACTGCACCTGGCCGCCCTCCACCGACTCCCCTTCCAGGAAAAATGGACCTATGTTCGCGATCGAATCATGAGCCGGGTGGTGAGTGGTAGAAGACTCGATCAGGAAATCCGCACCCGCGAGGAGGAGGACCTCTTCGAGAAGATCTACAAGCGCGACCTGCAGGCCCTGCTTCTTTACAAGCCCGAGCACCTGGACATCGATGTCACCCTGTTCCGCTGCGCGATCCATTTTCAGAAGGAGCTCGGGCAGAGCCGCGACTATGGATGGTCGGAGTTCTGCGATGGCAACCTTGCTGTCCTTGATGTCCCCGGCTACCACACCACCATGCTGGCCCCTCCCTTTGTCCGGGAAACGGCCTCCATGCTGGAGCAGTGCCTGTCGGGTTCGCAGAAGTAAAGCAGGCTCACTTCGAAGCATTCACATCCACAACAAGACGGCCCTTCACCCTGCCCTGCAGGATCTCGGATCCCAGTCGCGGAACCTCGTCGAGAACCGCAGGTTGTATCATCGCTTCCAGCTTCGCCATTGGCAGGTCGCCTGCCAGACGTTGCCATGCGGCCAGCCTCTTTTCGTAAGGCTGCATCACGCTGTCAATACCAAGCAGGTTGACGCCCCGAAGAAGAAACGGAATCACCGAGGCTGGCAGGTTTGCACCACCTGCCAGACCAACGGCTGCCACCGAGGCACCATACTTCATCTGGCCAAGCACTCGCGCCAGCATCTCACCACCCACGGCATCGACACAACCCGTCCAGGTGGCTGCTTCAAGTGGTTTGGGGGAGACGGAATCCAGTTCGCCACGGGGAACAATCCGTGAAGCACCCAACGATCGAAGGTAGTCTCCCGTTTCTGGTCGCCCGGTTACCGCAGCGACTTCATGACCCAGTTTCGCCAGCACGGCGGTGGCAATGGAGCCCACGCCTCCTGCAGCTCCGGTGACAAGCAATTCACCCGCGCCCGGAACCAGCCCATGTTCCTCCAGCGCCATAACCGCAAGCATGGCGGCAAAACCAGCGGTCCCAATCGCCATGGCCTGCCTCGTCGTCAAACCTTCCGGCAGAGGAACCAGCCAATCGGCATTCACCCGGGCCTTTTGTGCGAAGCCACCCCAATGCCGCTCACCAACGCCCCAACCCGTCAGCACCACCTTGTCACCGGGTTGATAGCGTGGGTCATCAGAGGCTTCCACGGTGCCTGCAAAATCGATGCCTGGAACATGCGGATACTTCCGCACTAGTCCGCTTCCTGCTCCAAGGCAAAGCCCGTCCTTGTAGTTGATGGTGGTGTATTCCACCGCGACCGTCACATTGCCCTCCGGCAACTGGTCGTCGGTAAGATCCTGGATTTCAGCGGTGACGTTCCGCTCCTCGTCTGATTCAACGACAATGGCTATGAATGACATGGGGATTTCCTGATGGTTGAACTCGTTTCAAAGAAAGCACTCTGCCCGGCAGCTCCCGGCAGTGTCCAACAAAACGACGCAATGGTTTCCGGCATCCATTGAGCTGCTGGTTCTCCATGCTCAAAATGTTATCTCGATCTCGTGGAAAGGAGTATTGGTCGAAGACCTAGCTGATTTCCCGGCAGGGAATAAGAAAACTCCAATAGTCCTGTCTTCATCCATTCAGTCGAAGACTCAGATTCCATGCCGGACACGATTGACGAGACGTCCGCCCTCACGACTTCACCAGCATTCTACTCCTATCGTGGAGGTAGGCGTCTCGCCTGCCGTTTATTGGGGCGTCTCGCTCCAAGTCTCAACAGGATCTATTCATGACTCCTTAACAGCAATCCATCGGTTCGATTGGATTGAGATTCTCACAAACTTTGGCGAAGCTTCGGTTCCTAACCTGATTCCAACAGACCAGCATTTCCTAGAATGAGCCGCAAGAAAGCAAGAGTATCCACCGACGGCGGAAGCGCCCTGACTCAGAATCCCTTTGGCTCGCTGGATGCCTTGGGCGATTTACCAGCCGGACCGGAAACAACTCAGGAATCACAACCTGCTGAGCCTCAGGAGAAGACTTCCAAGCGCGGAAAGAAGAACACAAATCGTGGACGCGTGGACATCATTCGTCAGACCGCCCATCGCGGAGGCAAGGCGGTGACCGTGGTGACGAACTTCCCTCCCATCGGACTTGCCGAAATCAAGGAACTTGCGAAGAAGATGCAGAAGGCGTGCAGTGTGGGCGGCACCGTGAAGGAACGAAACATCGAGATCCAGGGAGACAAACGGGAAGAAGTGAAACGCATCCTCATCGAAGCCGGATTCAACCCGGTCTTTGCAGGTGGTTGAGAGAAGATGCCCGATTGCTCAAGCGAACGCCGAAACCCCTTTCCCTCAGGAGCCAACTGTCAGGCAATAATCATCTCTGTACAGTCAATCAATGATGCCTCGCAAACCTCACATCGAATTGATCACGACACCCTTTTCAGGCACCATTCCTAACGTGGTTCTAAAGCAAAACATTCATGCCCTGGTCGACGAGTTACCTGACGATTCGCCGGTCCTCGTTGAGGTGAATGAAACGTTGCGATTGAACAGGGCCATCGGGGAGGCACTGGAAGATTCCCGTGAAGGACGGACCATCGGGGCAGACGATTTTATGAAGCGAGTGGAGGAGCGATGGCCGACGAGAAGTTCCGGGTGATCTTCACAGAACGGGCTTGGACAGATCTGGAGGCGATTGTTGATTTTTGGAGCAGCAACAACGACCCCGAGCGCGGCATTCAATACGCACACGATCTACCCAAGGAGGCCGTTAGGACCCTCAGCAATCCACATCAGGCTCGAAGCGGAAAGCGGCTCCTCAAGACAGCCTTTCCGGAAGTCCAGGAGCTCCCTGTTTTCAAGTGATCCTATCGCATCCTGTATCTTGTGAAGGACGCTGAAGAAACGGTCGAAGTGTTGCGATTTTGGCACAGCCATCGGGATGAACCCTTTCGTGAGGAGTCTTGATTCGATTGAAAAGACCTTGAGTCTACTCCCCGAAATACTCACGGATCAGGTTGGATGCAGCTTCATCACATCCCTTGAAACCTGAGGAGGAACCCACATTGGTGGCGACCATCACGGCGCAGTTCTTCTCAGGCGCCATCCAAAGAACAACGTAGAACATGGTGTTGGAACCATTGTGCATCAGCGCCCTTCCGTTCGCCCAGGATCGCTTCAACACCACCCAGCCAAGTGCGTAGTCCTCATTCCCTTCCGCAACGGTGTGAAGCTTCTTGAAGGATTCCGCACTGAGCAGGTCGCTTTCACCCCGTTCCCCCGCCATATGGAAAGCTGCATACTTTGCCAGGTCTCCCAGCGAGGCATGGACCACTCCTGCCGGACTGATCGCCAGCGGATTGTCGGCCCGCGGTCCCGGAGACACAGGTCGGAGCCCCATCGCCCCGCTCGAATGCCCCCAGGGTTGATCGACTGCACCAACGGAGGCCGGAGCGCCAAATCCAGCTGTCGTCATCCCCAGAGGGTCAAACAACATGGTCTGCATCAGGTCCTCCCAGGTGCTGCCCGAGGCCTTTTCCAGCATCACTCCGGCGATCGCATAGCCTTGATTGGAATAGACATATTTTGTTCCAGGCTTGGTCTGCGGTTTTCGAGCCAAGAGTCCCTCGACGAATTCCATACGCTGTTCAGCAGGAGTCCCCCTGGCCTTCCATGCCTTGCTCCAAAGGTCAGACGGAGCATTCCCGGGTGCACCACCCCGATGCGCCAAGAGCTGTTCCAAGGTCACGCCCAGGTAGTCGGTATGAATCTTGTCTCGTAATTCAGGGAAGGCCTCACCGATGGTGGTCTCCCATGTCGTCTTGCCCTGCTCCACCAGCATGGCGGCGACAGTCGCGGTCATCGACTTGGTGACGGAGCCCAAGTGAAACCTGTCATCGGCAGTGACGCGCTCCGGGCCACCGTCCTCCCGGAAACCCACCGCATTGGTCACCACGATCTTTCCATCGACGACCACGGATGCGGCCAGTGCGGGGTAACCATGCTTAGCACGGACGCCCTCCAGCATCACGGAGACGGGATCGTCGTAGTGGACGACGGGAGACTTGGAATCCTTCTTGAGCAGCATCACCACTCCAAGGAGCACGAGCAGGATAAGTCCCACCACGATCAGGAACTTGATGACACTTCTTCGAAACTTTTCGGGCCCCAGTAGTGGCAGATTATCGCGGATGGGATGATCATCAGGCGCAAACTTTTCAACCGCCGCCTTCAGATCCGCATGCCGCTCCAGGCCGGTCCATGGCAGCAAGGTTTCCTTGCCATCCTCATCAATCAACCAGAGGGATCGGATGTTCAGCACCTTCAGCAACCTGATCGTCTTGACATCGCCCCATGCCACGAACTGCGTCCCCTTGTTCAGGTGCAATCCCTGCGAACTGACTCCCAGGGCATTCACCGTGAATCTCTGCAGGAACCAGGAGTAAAGCAACCCGATCAAGAAGAAGGGCACCACCCAGATCAGGTACTTCGGAGAGAACACCAGGAAAAGGTTTCCCTTGGTCACGGCGATCATCAGAAAGAACCAGATCCCCACCCAACCGATTTCACCGTAAAAGGCCGTCTGCCAGAAATCAGTTTTGAACATCACGGCATCCTTCGGAACATCGTCCATGGTGGTAGGCATTGCCTTGCCCAACCTGGCTAGCTGCTCTGGATCGAGCGGTTCACCGGATTCGGCCGA
>CAZKNW010000234.1:0-6545 GCA_964554035.1 uncultured Verrucomicrobiota bacterium | reverse complement strand
CGGAAGTGGTCTTTCCCGACAGCAGAGGCCAAAGACTCCGCCCATCGATGACACGATCCGATGGCAGTTCCACGCCTGCCAGATCCGCAAGGGTGGGCATAAGGTCGAGGTTTCCTGCAATGGCATCGGTGCGTTGCCCCGGTTGGATCTTGCCGGGCCAGTAGAAGATACCCGGCACCCTCATACCGCCTTCGAACTGGGTTCCCTTGCCATCCCTGAAAGGTCCCGCTGATCCACCATCGACACCGTATCCCAACCAAGGTCCATTGTCCGAGGTGTAGACCACCAACGTGTTGTCATCGATGCCCAGCTCCTTGAGCTTCCCGAGGATCTGGCCGCAGCTCCAGTCGACCTCCATGATCACGTCTCCATAAAGTCCGCGTCCCGACTTGCCACGAAACTTCTCACTGACGAACAGGGGCACATGAGGCATGGCATGGGCCAGGTAGAGGAAAAAGGGCTTCTCCCGGTTCTCCTCGATGAAACCCAGTGCCGCCTCCGTGTAACGCGTGGTCAGGCGGGTCTGGTCAGGATTCAGCTCGAGGACCTCCTCATTCCGCATGAGAGGAAGCGGTTCAGGAAAGCCACCGTTCTTCGCATAGTATTTTCCCTGCCCTGCGAAGCCCGTGTAGTCGGCACGTTCCCGCATCTGCTTCATCAATGCATCCTCATTTTCCCTCGGCGGCATCTTGGGATGATAGGGCCACATGTCGTTTGAGAACGGGATCCCGAAGAAGGAGTCGAAACCCTGGTAGGTCGGCAGCAAGGGTGGCGCATCACCGAGGTGCCACTTGCCAATGTGCTTGGTGGCATAGCCTGCCTTCTTAGCGATCTCGGCAATCGTGATCTCCTCGGGATTGAGACCGAAGGCGGTGCCTGGTCCCGGGTTGAAGGCATGTCCCGCCCGTGCCGGATAACAGCCAGTCATCAACTGGGCACGTGATGGACCACAGAAAGGGGCCGCATAGAAGCTCGTGAACCGCATGCCTCCGGCCGCCATGCGATCAATATTGGGTGTCTCAATGTTCGGGGAGCCGTAACAACCCAGGTCGCCCCAGCCCTGATCATCCGCAAAGATGACGATCACATTGGGCCGATCCGCGGCAGAAAGCATGAGATGCGAAAACAACAGGAGACAAAGGCTCAGCGAGATCTTTTTCATGGAACGTTCGGATCATATCCGTTGCGAAAGAACACCGCAATGGCTCACACAGGGAGGATTTTGAACAGGAGGGAACCACCGCAGGAGCGGGACAGGCAGAGGAAACAGAGACGGGATGATGATCTCGTTTCTATTTGTCTCTGTTATCTCTGTTTCCTCCTGTTCCATCATCTCCGGTTTCGCGGTTGTCCCGGTCCCACCTTGTGGTCCATGGATTCGAAGACCTGCTTCAGCTTTCTGTAGGCCTGAGCCGCTTCACTATCACTGTTTCGAACCTGCTCCATCGGAATCTGCCTTGGGTCGTAGCGATCTCCACTCATGTCCTGCAGTGCCCCTCCGATCAACAGTCTGTATTTCCGGCCGCGGACAAAGGCGCGGTTGGCATAGCGCGAATAGACCCAATCCCGATTGGGTGCATTCTTTCGTCCCAGCAACTGTCCAAGGAAACTGACGCCGTCGATCTTCCGATCATCCGGCAACTCCGCCCCGGCGAGCTCCACGAGCGTCGGCAGGAAATCGCTGAAATCGACAAGACTGTCATTGACCGAGCCAGCCTTGATCCTGCCCGGCCAGACGGCAATGAGCGGCACCCTGGATCCCGATTCCTTGACCGTCATCTTGCCACCCGAAACGTCCCTGCCCTGGTAGCGTGAGGTCACCTTTCCAATCGTGCCGTTGTCCGAAGTCAGAATGAAGAGCGTGTCCTTCTCCAGGCCCAGATCCTCAACCGCCTTCCACATGCGCCCCACGACCTTGTCGGTGTAGGCGATCATCGCATCGAAGTTGGGCTTGCTCCATTTCTGGTGGGGATGCTCGAGGAAGTTGTCTTGATCGTTCCAACCGTCCTGTGGCACGTCCTTGTTGTCGGGTGTCTGTGGCCATGGATGATGGATCAGCGTCATCGGGTAGTAGGCCATGAAGGGTTTCCCCTGTTTCTTCTGCTCCTTCATGAAATCAATCAGGTAGCCTGCGAAATGATCCGGACCATATTCCTCAGGCCCAAGCTCCACCCATTCCTTCTCACGATAAAAGGTCGGTCCCCAGAAGCGTCTGGTCGTCACATCATTACGCCACCATCCCCAGGAGTTCTGATGAGTGAACCCCAGACGATCCAAATGGTCAGGCACGACATCGTGCTCACAGAGCTGCCACTTGCCTGAGATGGCCGTCGCATAGCCCTGATCCTTGAGGAGATTGGCAAAGGTGATTTCACCTTTGCCCCAGCCCGTGTCCCGAATCCATTGCGTCTTGTTGAATTCCAGGTTGGAACGAAAGGCATAGCGCCCGGTCAACAGGGTCACTCGCGAAGGCATGCAGGCCGGCATGGAGTAGGCGTTCTCGAAGCGCATTCCCTTCTTCGCCAACGCATCGATGTTGGGCGTGGGGTAGGATTCGCCTCCATAACAACCGATGGCCTCGGCACCAAGGTCATCAATCATCACCAGCACAACATTGGGTTTGTCGGCGCAAAATCCGTTGAAGGAAACGGCAGCGAGAAGGAGAAGCTTCGTGACGAAATGTTTCATGGGATTGAAGAAAGCCTGCCACAGCGAATCTCGTTTGTCTTGATGACTTTGACAGGGAATAAAGCCTGCCGTGGGGTGTCCCATCCGCTACTGAACAAGACGTCCGTTTTCGCCACAGAAAATTTGCCATTCCCGATTTGATAAACCGCAAGTGTCCGCTAAATTCGGCCCCTCAAAAGAACTTATCCTCATGGACTCCTCTTCGCTCGAATTTCCTCCGTTCAGCCTGACGCGGCTGATGTCCACCGTTTTCGAACCCACTGAAGGCTGCAGGCTCTGCATTCTCATCGATCTTGAAAATCCTGAAGACATCAAGGATTTCAAATTCCTCAATGATCCGGAACTGACCATTCAGAAACACGCCCACGATGTCTTCTATCAGGGCTTCAAGAAGGGTGCCCTCGAAGAACTTGGCATGACCGGGGGCGACATCTTCGCCTACAAGGTCACCGGAGGCAGCAACCTGGACCTGCCTGATGAGGCCTTCACGCCCGACGGCACCCAGATCAGCCTCGAAAAGGATGTCTATCCCAACTATGACCTGATCCTGGCCATCACCACCTTCTCGGCAACCGCGCCCCTGACCGCGCACGCCAAGAAGATCGGATTCCGTGGGGCCACGCTTCATGGCCTGAATGAGATCATCCTCAGCAGCGGCTTGTCGGTGGACTACAACATGGTCTCCGCCGAGGCCGAGAAACTGAGACTAGCCATGACCCAGGCCGATGCCTTCGAGATCGATTTCGAAGTGCTCGACCGCAAGTGCACCCTGCGCCTGATCACCAACGGTCAAGAGGCCCAGAAGAGCCATGGTCTCTGCCGCGGCACCGAGCCCGATGTGGCGAACCTCCCTGCCGGCGAGGTCTACTTCGTTCCGGAGGGTGCGGAAGGCCAGTTTCCCATGAAGTATTCCGACGGTACCATCGGCGTGATGGAGGTCACTGAGGGACGCATCCAGAAGGCGCAACTGCTGCAAGGCAGCCAGTCCACCATCGATGCCCACAACGCCAAGCTGACCGATGACCCCGTCACCGGCGAATTGGGAGAGCTGGGTTTCGGCACGCAGCTGCTGCCTGTTTCGGGACGGGACATCCAGGATGAGAAGATCCGTGGAACCATGCACGTGGCCACCGGACGCAGCGATCATCTGGGCGGGCACCTCACACCCAACCTCTTCAACAAGCACCAGAACGCGACCCACGACGACATCCTGTTCTCCCCGAGCAAGACACCTGAGATCAACGTGCCGCAGGTCAGGCGGTTCAAGGATGGCGAGACCATCGTGGTCATTGAGGACTTTCAGGTGACCGACTACCTCCAGAAGGCGCTCGAGGCATGAGCTTCTACGATTCGGAAAAGGCACTCTCAGAATACCTCCTCTTCCACTATGGTCGTCCCGAAGAGGTCCTGCCTCATGAGTTCGGGCCGACCACGGCGCTGGACTATCCTGTGAGGTGCGTCAGGCATAACCTGGCGCTTGAGAAGATCCCTTCCGAATCCCGGGCCCTCGATCTGGGATGTGCGGTTGGCCGTTCCACCTTCGAGCTGGCCTCCCTTTGCCGTGAGGCGATCGGGATCGATTTTTCACAGAGTTTCATCGATGCCGCCAACCAGCTGAAGGAATCGGGTGAGATGGCCTACTCCTACCTGGAGGAAGGCGAGGTCCGGAAGGAGACCATGGCTGTGGTTCCCTCCGACATCGACCGCAGCCGGGCCCATTTCGAGCAAGGCGACGCCATGGACCTGAGGGATCACCTCGGGGCCTTCGACATCGTTCTGGCCGCCAATCTCCTCTGCCGCCTGACCCATCCCCAGCGGTTGCTGGAACGCATGCCAGGCCTGGTCAATCCCGGGGGCACCCTCATCCTCTGCACACCCTGCACCTGGCTTGAGGAGTTCACCGCCCGGGAAAACTGGCTTGGAGGCCTCAATGGGGGGCCAAAATCGACCCTGGATGGCCTTAAAGACTTCTTGGACAAGGACTTCGATCTTTCCGGAACCCGCGACATGCCCTTCCTGATCCGGGAACATGTCCGAAAATACCAGTGGAGCGTCGCTTTGGCCTCGATTTGGCGTCGTCGGTGAGATTTCCCGCAAAAACCGCTTTTCTTTCGCCCTGACAGAGCGGAACGTTGGGGAAATGATCCAGTCGGAGAAAGAACTCAGCCAATGGCTTCCCAAGCTCAAGGACGCAGCCTGGATCGCCGTGGACACGGAGGCGGACAGCCTTCATGCCTATCCTGAGAAGATCTGCCTCTTTCAATTCAGCCTCCCCTCCGGCGACTACCTCATCGATCCCCTTGCCGAGATCGACCTCGATCCCCTCTGGGCAGCGTTGGAGGCCCGGACCCTCATCATGCATGGTGCGGACTACGACCTGCGCCTGATGAAGCGGATCTACCAGTTCGTCCCCACCTCGATTTTCGACACCATGCTGGCCGCAAGCATGTTGGGCTACAAACAGTTGGGACTTTCCAACCTCGTGGACCTGAAGCTGGGACGAGAGCTGGAGAAATCTTCCCAGAAGGCCAACTGGGCGCGCCGTCCCCTGACGGAAAAGATGGTCGCCTACGCGATGAACGACACCCGCTACCTTCAGCCCCTGGCCCACGAACTGGCCAATGAGCTGGATGTGAAGGGACGCCTCGACTGGCATGAACAGTGGTGCCTGCGGCTCATCGCCGATTGTGCCAAGGTCAGCGACCCGGATCCCGACCTCGTCTGGCGGATCAAGGGTTCACGCAAGCTGACGCGAAGGGCCCTCGCCGTTCTCCGCAGCATTTGGCACTGGCGTGAAAAACAGGCCATCCAGGCCAACCGCCCCCTCTTCTTCATCCTCAATCACGAAACCCTCCTCAAGGTCTCCATGGCCGCCGCCGAGGGCAAGAATTGCGACAAGCTGCTGCCCAAGAAATGGCCCGACACCCGGAAGGAGGAGTTCCTCCACGAGGTTCAGAAGGGCATGGAAATTCCCGATGCGGATCTTCCCAAGCACCCGCCTCGTGAGAAGCGCCCCCGCCCTTCGAAGGAGGAGACTGAGCGCTTTGAGAAACTTCAGGCTCATCGTGATTCCGTGGCCTCGCAGCTGGAGATCGATCCCACGATCATCGCCAGCAAGGCCACGCTTTCTTCCCTTGCCCAGAACTGGGAGCAAAACAGCCAGCTCCTCATGCCCTGGCAGAAGCAGATTCTAGAGAAGGACTGATCACAGCCTCGATTGAAGAAGTTGCCTTGATTTTCCGTCTCTTCCCGGACAACCATCCGCACTCACCCCGATTGCCATTATGAAGCACTGCCGCTGGATCACAGCCCTTTCCCTCTTTCTCGCCCTTCTCAACACTCAGGCCGCCGACTGGCAACCGCTCGTCAAAAAGAACAGCACGGACGGCTGGATCCAACGCGGCGGCAAGGCCATCTACAAGGTCGAGGGCGACATGGTCATAGGCACCACCGTTCCCAACACCCCAAATAGTTTTCTCTGCACCGAAAAGCACTACGCCAATTTCATCCTGGAACTGGATTTCAAGGTCGATCCCAAGATGAACTCCGGCGTCCAGATCCGCAGCCACAGCCTCAAGTCCTACAAGGACGGACGCGTCCATGGCTACCAGGTGGAGATCGATCCCTCCGACCGCGCCTGGTCCGGCGGCATCTATGGCGAGGGACAGCGCGGCTGGTTGAACAACCTCAAGGACAACAAGGCCGCCCAGCAGGCCTTCCGCCAGAACGAATGGAACCACTACCGAGTCGAAGCCATCGGGCCACGCATCCGCACATGGATCAACGGTGTTCCCGCCGCCGACCTGCACGACGCCATCACACCCAGCGGCTTCATCGCCCTGCAGGTCCACGGCATC
>CAZKNW010000233.1:0-6631 GCA_964554035.1 uncultured Verrucomicrobiota bacterium | reverse complement strand
GGCCTCAATGAGGGAGGTCCCATCCACTGCGCGACGGATCACCCTGAAGGCCGTGCTTGATGGAAGCCCATTTTCATCCAATACCCTTGCCCCGGCCTGGGTCGGCTCCCGGCTGATGGCGGCCTCCGAGACAAACTCATCGTCCTTCGGATGACCCCTGACCCGGCAAAGGTAGATCTTTTCCACCTCTCCCCTTTCAAACTGGGGCTGCAACGCCGCCGCCACCTTCCGGGTCCTGGAGCAGATCACGACGCCCGAGGTGTTGGCGTCGAGCCGGTGGGCAGGCCTTATCTTCAGGGGATGAAAGGCCTGCCGCAACAGGTACTGCAGGGTGTTCCGATTGAAGCGCCCGCAGGGATGCATGGGAAGACACCCCGGCTTGTTCAGGACCACGATGGAGTCGTCCTCATGGATGACGGTCACTCCGGCACAGACATCCGGCTCGGTGCAGGCTGGATCCAGGGACTGCAGTCTCTGCCCCGCACGCAACCGGACTTCCGCTCCCACGGGTTCACCTCTCAACAGGATTCTTCCTTCCGCAATCATCCCAAGCCATGCCTCGCGGGAATGAATGGTCTTCCGCGAATCCAGAAAATCGATGACCGACATCCCCTCGTGTCGTTCGCCAACCCGTATGGGACGATAGTTCTCATAGGGGATACTTCCCGGCAGCGGCGTGGCCGCCGCCCTGAGTGCAGCGTTCCTTTGTTCCAGCATCATGGCCATGCGCTGTTCGAGGAGGTGATGGCAATAGGGACAGGATACACCCGGCTGATACCGTTCCGAGATGCATTCCTCCCGGGTCAGTGGGGCCTGGCAGGCAAAGCACATTCTTGCGTCCGTCTCGCGCAACTGCGGATCCACGGCGACACGATGATCAAAGACGAAGCAGTCTCCTTCATAGTGTGCGCCACCACACTGCTCGAAATACTTCAGGATGCCGCCATCCAGCTGGTAGACATTCTCGAATCCCGCCAGCTCCAGATAGGGAGCCGCCTTCTCGCAACGGATGCCGCCCGTGCAAAACGTCACCACAGGCTGCTTTTTCAGATCCTCGGGCAACCTCGCCACCGCCGAGGGAAAATCACGGAACTCATCAACACCGATGGCCAGGGCGTTGCGAAAGGTCCCGAGCTTCACCTCGTAATCATTGCGGGTATCCAGAAGCGTCAGGGGACGCCCCTCGTCCAGCCACGTCTTGAGCTCCTGGGGCGGAATTCTCCTCGAGGTGTATCTGCGGGGATCCACCTCTTCGACTCCAAAGGCGATGATCTCGCGCTTGATCCGCACCAGCATCCGCGTGAAGGGATTGAAATCATTGAAACTCTCCTTCACCTCGAGGTCGGAAAAGGAGGACATCGATCTCAGGGTCGACAACAGCTCGTCCACCCGGCCCCGCTCACCAGCCACGAAAAGATTGATACCCTCTTCGCTCAGCAGGATCGATCCATGAAGCTCCAGTCGATCGCAGGTCTCCTTCAGGTGCCGCCTCAACGAAGACAGATCCTCAAGGGAGACGAACTTGTAGGCCGCAATGTTGACGACGGGATTCACCGGATCACTGGCGCACTCTTCGATTGTTCTCGAAGACGATCTGCTTCACTCCTTCAGGAACAATCTTGGCCTGCTTGACCCGTTGACGGAGCTGGCGCGACAACTCCTCGATCCGCTTCCTCTGCGCCGGATCCGAAGCCAGGTTCCTCATTTCACCGGGGTCGACACTGCAGTGATAAAGTTCCACGCCTTCCTTCCCATCAGTGCCCCACTCCGTGTAGCGCCATTCCTCGGTGCGAAGGCTGTAGCCGTTCATGTAATGCGACAGAGCCGCACGGCGGGGCTTCGCGTTGATGTCCTTGAGCACGGGCACCAGGCTAATACCCGAGATGTAATCTGGCGCCTTCAAGCCAGCCAGTTCGGCAAGGGTTGGATAAAAGTCCACCATCTCAGCGGGCATCCCGGTCCTCTTGCCCTTCTCCTTCACGCCGGGGCCGGCGATGATCAACGGAACGCGGGTGGCGTTCTCGAAAAGCGTGGTCTTCTGCCAGTGTCCATGTTCCCCCATGTGGTAGCCATGGTCGGAGGTGAACAACACGATCGTGTTCCCGGACAATCCGGTCTGGTCGAGGGTGTCCAGTACCCGCCCCAGTTGGGCATCCGCGAAGGAGATGGAGGCGTAGTAGGCCTGGATGGCCTTCTTCGCATGTTCCATGGAAATGTTCTGTTCCTCCTTGCGACGGGTGATGGACTTCACCGCAGGCTTGGGGAGGGTGTCATGATATCCCTTGGGAATGGTTGGCACCTCGATCTTCTCGAGTGGATACATGTCGAAGTACTTCTTCGGCGCCACGTATGGGGTATGGGGCCGAAAGAGCCCGAGCGCCAGGTAGAAGGGTTTTCCATTGGTGGCGTGCATCTTCAGTACCCGTTCGGCCTCGGATGCCGAGATGCCATCCGTCTGCTCTTCATCCTCCCCATCGGCCGCCAGCCAGCTGAGGGTGGCGCCGAACGTTCCGGGTCTCAGGCTGAAGATCTTGTCCTCCTCATACTTGTCACGGCCGTATGGGTTGATGGTGTGGTCCCAGGAGTAGGGATCATCATGACCTCCCGTGCCCATCTGCTTGGGCACGTTGTAGTGGTAGATCTTCCCGATACGCGTCGCAAAGTACCCGTTGTCCCGAAAGGTCTGCGAAAGCGTGCGCACTCCGGGCACGTGCTCACGGATGTAGATGGCGTTTCGCTTGACCAGGTTCTGGTCTGGATAGAGCCCGGTCATGAAGGAGGCCCGGCTCGGCCCGCAAAGGGGATACTGGCAGTAGGCCCGGTCAAAGGTGACACCACGCATGGCAAGGCGGTCCATGTTCGGCGTCTTCACCAGCCTGTGATCATAGGTGCTCATATCACAGTTGAGGTCGTCACAGATGAGGAAGAGCACGTTGGGCCTGCCGTCAGCAGCCAGGACGGGAAACGCGAGGAGGAGGATCGCGAGGGAAAAAAGTCGCAGGAACATGGGACCAGCGTGGCAAAGAGGCGGTGTCGCCGCAAGTTGAAGAACGGGGGACCACGAAAAAGCCCCGCGAAACCAGGTTTCGCGGGGCCTTCGCAATCCGTTGGCGTGAATGGACTACTTCTGCGCGTCCATCGCCTTCTCGTAGGCGGCCTGTTCCTCTTCGGTCATCTCGTTGGCGTTGTCGTACTCCTCCTGGGTCACCGGGTCGTCATAGGGGCTGTCACTGTCAGCGCCACCTGAATCGGCGGAAGGTGCTGCACCGCGCTTCTCGCAACCGGCAAAAGCCAGTGCCACGATGGCAATAAGGATCCATTTTTTCATAAGCAGGTAGAATAGGTTCTTGTGGGAACAACCCCGAGACTGCACCAGAAAAGACCCCAAGATCAACTCATCCCTGTGACCTCACGGAACCTCTGGATCAGGCGGGTTTCGACATCGCCCATGACCTTGAAGTCATACTTCGCGTCGTCATAGTTGACGGACGCCACCGGTGTCACCTCCACGGCCGTTCCGGTCAGGAACACTTCCGAGGCCTTTGCAAGGTCACCGACGGGAATGTCCCGCTCGACCACCTCGATGCCTTCACCCTTGGCCAGCTCGATCACGGTCTGGCGCGTGATGCCGTTCAGGAAGCAATCGGGTACCGGCGTGTGCAGCTGCCCGTCGATGACGAGGAACATGTTCGCCGAGGTGGACTCGGCAATGGTTCCCCGCGGCCCGAGCACGAGGCAGTCGTCATAGCCCGCCTTGTGGGCATGGTTCTTGTTCAAGGTGTTCGTGGTGTAAAGACCGGCTGCCTTCACCGTGGACGGAAAGAACTCCGTGGACGGACGGTTGTAGATCGACTTGCAGAGCCTGAGGCCCTGCGTTTGTCCTGCGGCACCGATGTATTCCCACGGCCATGCCGCGATGGCGACATGCACACTGTTCTGGGTGTTGATCACGCCCATGAACTCGCTGCCCTTGAAGGCCACGGGGCGAATGTAGCAGTTCGGAAGATCGTTCTTCTCGATCAGCTCCCTGCAGGCGTCATCAATCTGCTCGACGGTGAAGTCGTACTCGAAGCCGAGGGATTCACCCGAGTCCAGCAGACGCTGGCTATGTTCGCGCAGCTTGAAGATCTTGCCGTTGTAGGCGCGTTCCCCCTCGAAGACCGAGGAGGCGTAATGTAGACCATGGGTCAGCAGGTGGACCTTGGCATCGCGCCAGGGAACCATGTCCCCGTTGTGCCAGATCCAACCGTCGCGGTCGTGAAAAGGAGGTTCAGACATACAACCATCTCCTGTTGAAGGGCAAAGGCTACACCTTCACCCAGGTGCGCTTCTTGGCGGATTCCTCCACCGCCTCGAGAACGCGTTGATTCTTCATGCCATCATCAAAGGTCGGCTGCACCGCCTTGCCCGCCACCACGGCGTTCACAAAATCAGCAATCGTGTGAACGAAGGTGTGTTCGTATCCGATGATGTGGCCGGCCGGCCACCAGTTGCCCACGTAGGGATGTGCGGCACCGTCGGTCACCAGGATGTCGGTGAAGCCCTGGCGCCCTCCCTGGGTCGCGTTGTCGAAATGCTTCAGGCGGTTCATGTCCTCGAAGTCAAAGACGAGCGATCCCTTGGAGCCGTTGATCTCGATGGTGATGTGGTTTTTGCGGCCCAGCGCAAAGCGGGTGGCCTCCAGATTGGCGATGGCGCCGTTCTTGAACTTGCCGATGAAAAGGGCCGTGTCATCGACGGTCACCTTGCCCATCTTCTTCTTGGCGGTCTTCTTGCCACCCAGTCCGGAACCCTTGCCTGCCTCATCCATGAGCGGACGCTCCTTGATGAAGGTGTGCATGATGCCGCAGACCTCCTTCAGCTCGCCAACCAGGTAGCGGCCGAGGTCGATGATGTGGGCGTTAATGTCACCATGGGTGCCGCTTCCGCTGACACCCTTCTGCAGACGCCAAACAAGCGGGAAGTCCGGATCCACTATCCAGTCCTGTGCGTAGCGTGCGCGGTAGTGGAAGATGTCGCCGATCTCGCCGGCCTCGATCATCTTCTTGGCATGGGCGATTGCAGGGATGCGGCGGTAGTTGTGGCAGACCATGTGGACGACCTTGGCCTTCTTGACCGCATCGACCATCTCCTTGCACTGCGCCACCGTCATGCCGAGGGGCTTTTCACAAAGCACGTGCTTGCCGGCCTTGGCGGCCGCAATCGCGATCTCCGCATGGGAGTCGTTCGGGGTGTTGATGTCGACGATGTCGATGTCCGGGTTGGCAATGACTTCCTTCCAGTCGGTCGAGATGTTGTTCCAGCCCAACTGCTTGGCCGCATCCTTGACGCCTTTGGGGTTGCGTCCGCAGACAGTGTGGAGCTCCACGTCAGCCTTGAGGGGGAAAAAGTGGGGGGCCTGCCGCCAGGCATTGGAGTGTGCCTTGCCCATGAAGCGGTAGCCGATCATTCCGACTCGAAGTGTTTTTGCCATAATCGTGTTCTCTAAAAGTAGAGGGTTGGATTTAAACGAAGCGGTTTTTATAGTGACCGACCATTTTGAAGTCAACGTCGCGCCCCCTTCCAAACGGGTCACCGACCGCGGCTCCCCCCGATCCGTCGTATGCAACTTGAAGTTCTGAAATCCAAGATCCACATGGCCACCGTCACCGATGGAGATGTCATCTACGAAGGTAGCATGACCGTCGATGAGAACCTGATGGATCGCGTCGGCCTCCTGCCCTACGAGAAGATCCTCGTTGGCAACATGGCCAACGGCAACCGCTTTGAAACCTATGTCATCCCCGGCGAGCGGGGTTCCGGCTGCATCGTCCTCAACGGAGCCACCGCCCACCTCGGAAAGCGTGGTGACCGCATCACGGTGATGAATTTCGCCTACATGGATTCCGAAGAGGCCAAGGGCTGGACACCCAGGGTGGTGGTCCTGAACGAGGACAACACGATCAAGGCCGAACGGGGCATCTAGGAAACACCCATGTCCCACACCGTCGAATCCATTGCCTCCCTGCTCAACGGGTCCGTTGAGGGAGACGGTTCGCTGGCCCTCTGCGGCTTTTCCATGGCTGCCGACGCGAAGGAGGGCGACCTCACCTTCGCCGAGAACGAGACCTACTTCCAGAAGGCCATCGAAAGCAACGCCTCCGCCATCCTGGTCGCGGGCGACACCTTCCAGTCGGAAAGCAAGACCCTGATCCGGGTGGAGAATGCCCGGGTGGCCTTTGCCAAGGCGGTGGCCCTCTTCTTCCCCGAGCCCGAGGCGACTCCCGGAATCCACCCATCCGCCTTCGTCCACGAAAGCGCCAAGGTGTCCGAATCCGCCAGCATCGGACCCCAGTGCCTCATCGAGGCAGGTGCCGTGATCGGCGAGGGCGCCGTGTTGCACGGATTGAATTCGATCGGGGCCGACGTCTCGATAGGGGAAGGCAGCCACCTTTTTCCCAACGTCACGGTCTACGCACGTTCGGTCATCGGAAAGCGCGTCCGCATCCATGCGGGTTCCGTGATCGGGTCCGACGGCTTTGGCTACGTCTGGGACGGGCAACAGCACCTGAAGGTGCCGCAGATTGGCAATGTCATCATCCAGGATGATGTGGAGATCGGTTCCAACGTCTCCATCGACCGCGGTGCGCTT
>CAZKNW010000232.1:0-6661 GCA_964554035.1 uncultured Verrucomicrobiota bacterium | reverse complement strand
CTGGGGGAAGAGTTCCTGCACGTTCTTCGGCGAATGGAAAAGGAAGCCCTTGTCAGCCTCACCCAGCATGGTGGTGTCGTTGAAAGAATCCCCCCCGGCGACTACCTTGTAGTTGAGTGACTTGAAGGCCTTGACCGCCTCCTGTTTCTGATTTGGCTGGCGTAACTTGTAATCGGTGATGCGATCTTCTTGGATCACGAGGTTGTGGCAGAGGATGGTTGGCCAGGAAAGCTGCTGCATCAGGGGCTTGGCAAACTCGACAAAGGTGTCGGAGAGGATGACAACCTGCGTGAGGGATCGGAGTTCATCCAGGAAGGACTTTGCGCCTTGGAGTGGGGACAGCGTTCCGATCACCGCCTGGATATCCGAGAGTCCGAGGGAGTTTTCCTCCAGAATCCTTAGCCGGCCCTGCATCAGTTCATCATAGTCCTGGATGTCACGCGTTGTGAGTTTCAGCCCCTCGATTCCGGTCTTTTCGGCGACGGCAATCCAGATTTCAGGGACGAGTACGCCTTCGAGGTCCAATGTGACAATGGTTTGCTTCACGGCGCTATCTTGTAGGAACGGAACTGATGTTGTCGATTCATCGGAAGAGAATTCGCCAAGGCTAATCGACCAGTGAACCGATCGTGACCTGGCCTAGCTTTCCGTCAGATTCGAAGAATCCAGTGCCAACCGCTGGGCCCTGGAGGATTATTCCCCTGAACGGGGTGGCTTGTCCCAAGAGTGGATATGGGAAGGAGCCCTCGAAGGTGCCCGTCTCTGTATCCAGACGGAGCTTCCAGTCCCGCCCGGCTTCTGTCATCAGGGAGATCCGGCCTCTTGAATCGAAACCGATGGGAAGAACAATGACTTCTGGAAGTCCTGCCCCTTGAAGCGCGATGACATGCTGTTTTGTTGCAAAGGCCTGCTGGCCGCGGGAGGGGCGGACGAATCGTCCGCCCAGGAGGGAATAGGAGGAGGGTTGGTTGCCTGGAGAACGGGGATGGAACTGGAGGCTCCCGACAACGTCACTTCCCGGCTCTCGTCCGAACCTTGCCAAGCCGAAAAGGATGCCCTGCTCATTTGCCTGATAGCAGGTCCATAGGCCGTCTTCGGAAGTAAGAAAAGAGGTTTGTTCAATCTGAAGCCCCATGCCTAGACTGCCTGAGACTTGGATCATTCCCTTGCGATCGACTTCAATCGTACCGAAACCTCCGGGCGCGGAGGCGCGAACACGATCGGCGAGGGTGAACGTGTAGTTGCCTTCGAAAAACGATTCAATGGAGGCTGTTGAGGTCTTTCGTTCCAGTAGAATTTCCAATTGTCCCTCGTCATTTCGAATCGCCCCGGAAATCAAGTTGGGAGCCTGTTCGGGATTGAAGTCCAGAGAGACAAAGTGGCGTTGGTTCCTTCCAAGCTCGAAGGCCTGCTCGCTGGCTGAAAATCTTTCAAATTGCCCCTTGAATGTGGTTCTTCCCAACGGTGAGTGAATCTCTGCCTTGTAGCGGCCCTTGGAGTCCGATTCCACGATCAGGAAACTCGGTGTGCGTCCCGGCAGGGATGGGTCCTGTGCAAGTCCCGCGAAGGTGCCGCCCCAATCGATCGGGGGCAGCCTTCTGAATACGGCCTCGATCTGCAGATTCTCCGCCATCGTGAAACGCGCGGTCTGGGAGGCCGATGCAATATCGCCCTTCCATTCCACAAATGCGTAACCTGGTGCGGGAAAAGCGGTGATGGGATAGCTTCGCCCCATTTCGAGAGGCCGCTTTCCGTAGTCTGGTGAAACGCCGCCTTGGCCGGTTATCTTGAGGGAGAGTTCACCGAAGGCTACCCGATCGAATTGGATGCTTTGCACCGGAGTCCGGTTGCCCGCCCTGTCGACGGCCTGCAGCTGGAGGATATTGGGTCCGGGTTGAAGTGGAATGGTGAAGCTCCAGTTGGTATTGACGCCCACCGTTTGGGGTTTGTTGTCCCCGACGAGGAATTCCACCCAGCCCATTTCCACATCGTCGACCGCAGTCCCCTTTACTTCGACTTCGGAAAGCTCGACCGGATAGCGTTCTCCGACACCATGTGAAGTCACGGTCAACCTTGGAGGAGTGAGATCGTTGTAGGGATTCTGCTGGGGCGGGGTCGTGGGTGATTCTGTGGTTGGGACAAATGGGCGAGCCTTCATGGGGCGGACCATCTCCTTGGAGGGCGAGGGCACGACCTCCACATAGGTTGCGTCGGAAAGGAGTCGGGCTCCATTCTTCAGGTAGACCATCGCAGAGAACATGTAGGTACCGAAGGGCCCCCTCTGCTGGACGTAAAGGTAAGGCTCTTCCGTGTACTCCCCAACTTTGACTGCGCCAAGGTAGAGCTCCACCCGTTCTGGCGGGGTGTCTAGGTTTTCGACCGTTGTGAGAACCCGGAAGGTGGCGGGTTCGATCATGGGTTGATCGGAATCGAGATTGGTGACGCGCACGACTGGCTTGAGCTTCTTCAGGTCTCGATTTCCAGTATGCATCGCATTGCCGCGAAACATGGGCCATGCTCCCTTGGATAAGGACGATCCGGTCTCGATGGCATACAGATGATTGTCCCACGATGCCGTATAAAGGATCCCTTCCTCCGTAAGTGCGGGCGATGATGAGATGTTTCCCTGTGTTGGAACCGTCCAAGCCACCTTTCCGTTGCTGTCGACGCAGTAGATCTTCTGGTCGTAGGATCCGACGTAGATCTCGCCCTCTGCGCCCAATACAGGAGAGGATCGAATCCATCCCCCCGTCGGCACGGTCCATTTCTTGTATCCATCAGGGGTGACGGCATGAAGTTTACCGTCGTCCGAACCGACAAAGATGTTTCCGTCATGCCCGATCACTGGCGAAGAGCGGATAGGACCACCCGAAAGGTATTCCCAGAACTTGTCTCCTTGAGGCGTCACGGAATAGAGGCGGCTGTCCAGGCACCCAAAATAAATCCTCCCCTGGGAGTCCAATGCGGGGGAGGAGACGATCTTGTCGCCGGACTTGAAGGTCCATCTTCCTGCTCCGTCGGGATTGACGGCATAGAGCGTTTCATTCTGTGATCCAAAGTAGATGACGCCTTCATTCCCGATACATGGAGAGGAGACGAGATTGCCTTCCGCCTCGAACTCCCATTCCTTCCTTCCTCCGCTGTTGAAACAGGCAAGTCGGCTGAAGACGGTGGTAATGAAGATGTTTCCGTCGTTGCCCGGAGCCGGGGTGGAAACGATTCCTGATCCTGGCGTGGCGAGCCACCTCATGGTGCCGTCGGGTCTCAGGGCGTAGAGGATCTTGTCGGTGGAGCCAAAGACCACCAGGTTGTCCTCGGTGATGATGGCCGAACCGGGAACCGATCCGGCGGTGCGGAAAGACCACTTGATGTTCCCCTTCGGTTCGACTGCGAAGAGCTTTCCCTCGTCGGTCCCAATATAGATGGTCCCGTCCGGACCTACGGTTGGTGAGGACTGGATCCTTGATCCCAGGTCGAGTTTCCATGCCACATCGCCCGGTGCCCCCATGGATTTCTCGAATGGCACCAAGACCATCAGGAGAAGAATCGACAGCAGCGAAAGTGGATGAATGAAACTTCGGGGAGTCAGCATAGATACGGCATTAAAAGGCGGGAATGATGCCTGAGTTGTCCGGGGCGTCAAAGAAAAGGAGGCTCAGGGAATCACTGCCTTGAAAGTGCCAGAGAGGAAACTCTTCTGGGAATCCGGAGCTGCAAAGTAGATCGATCCGGCGACCGATTGGGTGGAGAGGCTGTCGATTTGGACAATGAGTGAGTATTGCTGGAAAAAGTGTTGGGATTGGATGCCAAAGACCTTTGGGTCCTTCCATCTGAGACTGATCACCGGTTGATAGGATCCGTTTGCCCTTTGGATGGTCTTCTCCAGATCCTGAAGGTTTTCGTCGCCATAGAGCAGCTTGGTGACCTTGATTTCCGCCTCTGGAGCCTTTTCGGACCCTGTCCTGAAGACGAGCTCCTTGTTGTTCCAGAGAATGACATCGGGGCTGAACTCGATTCCCTTGAGCTCCCCCCTTACGGGACCGGAATGGGGGTGAACATCGGAGATCTCAAGTGTCCATGACTCCATCCGCCTGCCATTGAGCAGGGGCTGAGGCTGGGGATCGGCGGATTCCATCTTGGGCTCCGGCTTGGTCGGGATTTGTTCCTTTTGAGCTGGTTCGGGATCCGGGGCAATGGGAGTTGGTGTAGGGGAGGTCTCCATCTTCAACACATTTTGCAACGTCTGATTCAGGGCATCCATTGTGGAAACCACGGCTTGTGTGGCGAGGGGCGCCTGACTTTTGGCCGTTGCACCTGCTTTTCCTGGAGTCTGCATTGGCCCGGGTGGTTGGGCTTCGGGCTTGAAGGCAGCCATTGGATTCACCTTGGGCTTCATCTCGTTCATGTCCGGTTCAGGTTCCGCGGAGGGTGACGCGGGCATCCCATTCATCGCCATCTCCATCATTGAACCTTCGGGTTGGACGAGTTGTTGTTCCATCGTTTCCTCCCAATCTTCATCTGCTGCCAATACCTCGCTTTCCTTGCCCGGGTAGGAACCCTCGTTGCCGTGGTTGACAAAATAGGCGACCGCGGCCCAGAGGCCGATGATGGCAAAGACCGTCGCAACTCCAGGAATCCAGGAAGGCAGCGGCTTTCTGGGCTTGATCTTCCTGACCTTCTTTCCTGCCTTCGCGGGTTTTGCCTTTCCGCGGGAAGGAGGAGGGGGGGCTGCCTTGGCGGGAGGAGGCGCCTTTCGGGCAGTTGAGGGATCGACCTTCATGGGGGCGGGCGCCGGTCCCGGGGAAGGTTGGGGAGAAGGGGTGGGAGAGCGATTGCCTGGGATGGTCAATACCGTGGAGCAATTGGGACAACGAATTTGCCTTCCAGACGCGTCACCTTCGTAGGCGATGTTCTGATGGCAGTGTCCACAAGTGAATTTCTGGCTCCCCATGATGGTATCCCGATCTGACTCGATTTCAGTGGTGTGCCGCAATGCGGAGTCAGGGAGGTGCTTTCGCCGATAAAAGAGGTTAGCTGGATATTGAGTCAAGACAACCGTGTATTGTCGTGCCCTGCAGCGACTTCCGGGTATGCTTTCCAACGGCGGTTTTGCATGGAGGTGGCTTGCGAAATCATGTAGTTAAACTCCTTCCATTATGACCAGCGAGACTTCTCACTACCTGTTGTCAGTCCCGGAGGAGCATGTAGAGATCGGGACCCTGTGCCATTGCATTCTTTTGGATGCCATTAGCGCCGGTGCCAGCGACGTGCATATCGAACCCTGGAGCAATTCACTGGTCATTAGGTTGAGGGTGAATGGGAAACTGAGGGTTCTGGATCATATTCCTATTGGGCTGGGCGATAAGATCGCGGCTCGGTTCCGAGTCATGTGTGAACTCTCAAGTCATGAGAAGTGGATGCCCTCGGAGGGCAGGATTTCAACGGACGAGGAGCTCGGTAATGTGGTTCTACGTGTGTCCATCTTCCCGCTTACGGATGGCGAGAAAGTGGTGATCCGGATCTTTGATCCCCGGAAGAGGGCCCTGGATCTTGATGGACTTGGATTTGAAGAGGAGGTGAAGGAGCAGTTTATTACCCAGTTGCTCAAGACCAGTGGCCTCATTCTGCTGACGGGGCCGACAGGTTCCGGGAAGACGACCGCCATCTATTCTGCACTGTCCTGGCTGATTGCCCAAAATGGGCCGGAGATCAGCATCAGCACGGTGGAGGATCCTGTGGAGATCCCTCTGGAGATGGCGAGCCAGTCACAAATCAATCCTGTTCAGGGATTCACCTACCCGGTCGCTTTGAGGTCCCTCCTGCGCCAGGATCCTCAGGTGATCATGATCGGTGAGATCCGCGATGCGGATACGGCAGCAATTGCGGTGCAGGCCAGTCTGACAGGACACCTTGTGATCAGTACGATTCACTCGGGCAACACCGCAGGCGTCTTTGCGAGGATGTTCAATATGGGCATTGAACCCTTTCTGCTTTGTTCGAGCATTATTGCCTCGGTCGGGCTGCGGCTGGTTCGGGACAACTGCGCCTATTGCTCCTACGAGTATCAACCGGACGATGCCCAGTTGGTGAAGATTCCGCATGAGCTGCTGGAAGGCGCGATCTTCCGTCGAGGTGCGGGTTGTGATGAATGTGATTTCTCCGGCTATGGGAGTCGCCGCAGCATCGTTGAATTCCTGTCTCCCTCGGAAGAATTCAGGGAAGCTGTCATGCAGAAGCGTTCCAATCGGGAACTCCAGCAGGTAGCCCTGAATGAGGGAATGCGATCACTGTGGGATCATGGCATCAGCCGGGTTTTGCGCGGTGAAACCACGATCGAAGAGATTCAGGCTGCGGTGACACAGGATCAGGTTTGATCCTGATCACTCGTCCTTCTTGCTTTTTCTTGCGTCGCGGTCCAGTTGCATCGGGTTCTTGGCTTCCTTGTCCTTGCGCAACTGGAAACGCTTTTCCGCGATGGTCTTTGGAAACCGGTTGTTCTCGCGGTTGACGTCGTGGAATTCATTGTCGGGATCCACGGTGACACTGATGATCCTGCGTTTGCTTTGGAACAGGGTCGAGGCGTGTGTATTGTCGGTACGCCAGATCTCCGCAGGTAGGCGGTGCTTTTTCTTCCTTCCATTCTCTAGCTCGAACTCAAGGG
>CAZKNW010000231.1:0-6689 GCA_964554035.1 uncultured Verrucomicrobiota bacterium | reverse complement strand
ACCTCAAGGATGACATCCGCCGTGAGACGAACGTGCAGGACATTCTCAACGATGATCAGCGTATGCTGGCCCGTGATGGGGATGATGCGCTCGCGATGCTCAAGGATCCACCCGTGAAGGCGGAGAATGCCTTGCGGGAGGCTGCTGTTTCACGGCAGGCCGCCCAGCGCAGGCCTGCCTTGGAAAGTGCCGCGACCCATCAGGCGGAACTGGGCGAACGTCTTCGCCAGCTGGCCAAACACTATGGACGGATGGAACGCGGCGAGGATATCGCGGAGACACGTTCCGAGCTGCGCGAGATGGAGGAACAGATGGGGATCAAGTCAGGTCTTGATGCCCAGTATCAGGCGGCACAGGAAATCGCGAACATGCGCCGGCAGAGTCCGGAGGAACTTCTGGCCCAGCTGGAGGCGGAACTGGCCAAGGATCCAATGATGCAGCGCGAACTCGACGGCATTGCCCGGAATCAGCTGCAGAATGCGCGCAACCAGCTATACCGCGCTGCCGAAGACGAGAAGATGATTGCCCAGGATCTGTCCGATCTGCTTGAAGACGAGAAGGAGATGCAGGGTATGAAGGAGGCCATCCAGAGGCTTGCCGGTGAGGCCAAGCGACTGCAGTCGGAGAGACTGCCTTGGATTGAGTCCGATGCCCGGTCCGCGAACTCCACCATTTCACAAGAGATCCAGGGGGCGAGGGAGGCTCTGGACAAGGCTCTGTCCAACGCCACCAAGGCGGTTGAGACCGAACAGGAATCACGTGCTTCCGCATTGGAAGGGATGTCATCCGCACTGAAGGAAGCCAAGGACCAGTTGATGGCCGCCTCCAACAGGGTGGGAGAAACGCGGAGGAACACACCTGATAACCTGCCGCAGCATCGGTCTGCACAGGAGGCGCAGGAACAGGCAGGCAAGGGAGCCAATGAGGCCCTTCGAATGGCGGGTGAGGCGGGCCGGATGGCGGATCGGATCCGTAATCAGGACCGGGACATGCAGAACCAGATGACCGATGGTGCCCTCCAGCAGGCTCCCATCGGAAACAACGTGCTCCAGGCATCGGACCTCATGGCCCGCGCAGGCCGGCATCAGAACCGCATGGGTGTGGATCCTGATTCAGCGATCGAGCAGTTGGGCATGCAGACCAAGCAACTGGCGGAGAATGACATTCCCAAGACCGGACAGATGCTTTCACAGCAGCAGAGCCCCAGGGCGGGACGTGATGCCGTGGACGAAGTTCGAAGTGCCCTGGAGAACCAGTTGGAGGCCCTCAATTCCGCCACACAGATGGCGGCGGTAGCACCGCCTGCCGCGGCGCCCAATGCCCCGAACATTGGAGTCGAGCACGTCAGTTCCGGTCAGCAGGGTCAACAGAATCCCATGGCCCAGGCAGGGCAACCGGCTCAACAAGGGCAAGATGGCCAGATGGCCCAGGCAGGGCAGCAAGGACAGCCAGGCCAACACGGTGGGCAGATGGCTCAAGCCGGCCAACAAGGACAGTCCGGTCAGCAAGCTGGGCAAATGGCCCAAGCCGGCCAGCAAGGACAGTCCGGTCAACAAGGTGGGCAGATGGCCCAAGCCGGCCAGCAAGGACAGTCCGGTCAGCAAGGTGGGCAGATGGCTCAAGCCGGCCAACAAGGACAGCCAGGACGGGGTGGTCAGCCTGGCGCACAGGGTCAGCCGAATCCGAATTCTCCTTTCAACGATCCGCAATGGAAGGCCCGGACTCTGGATCAACTGGACGCAGCCCTGAAGGGTTTCGCCATGTCCGGTCAATCAGGCCAGCAGGGACAGCAAGGCCAGCAGGCCCAGTCGGGACAAAGTGGACAACAGGGGCAGCAAAGCCAGCAGGGGCAACAGGGACAACAAGGCCAGCAAGGTGGACAGCAGGGAGGCTCCGCAAACCAAGCCATGGAACAGGCGATGCAGCAGGCTGCCCAGGCCCAGGCCAACCAGATGGCGCAGTCGAGAAACAATGGTGATGTGCCGGGTCAAAGTTCCGAGGGCAAGGGCGACCAGCCCATGGGCAATGGTGCGCCGATGGTGGAGTTTGGGGAGAACGAGGGCTACCTGCCTGAGGTGGAAGCGCTCTCCGATGCCGATTGGGCCAAGTTGCCTCCGCGTGTTGCGGAAGGACTTCTTGAGGTAAGGAGGGAAAGCATCTCCGGAGAATACCGCCCCATGATCGAGGCCTACTTCAAGGCGATTGCGAACGAGGCGCGTGAGAACTGATGGTTTTGGCGCCGGCAGGGAAACTTTCGATTGCGGTTCTCTCAATGAGGCCTAGTTTGATCCATGATCCACGCAACCTTTCACTGGGAAGGCGTGTTTTCAAGGGAGCCAAGCCGTTATGAGTCATTCCAAATCACAGGAGATCTATGCCCGGATCATCCGGAACATCGAAACCGTCATCAAGGGTCAGGATAAGTCGTTGCGTCGTCTGATGGCGGCCTTCATCAGCGGGGGGCATGTCCTTCTTGAGGATTACCCTGGGACCGGCAAGACCACCCTGGCCAAGGCGCTGGCACGGTCGATCGACGCCACCTTCAAGCGCATCCAGTTTACCCCCGATCTTCTGCCGTCCGACATCCTTGGCGTCTCTATCTACGACCAGAAGGAACAGGAGTTCCGCTTTCATGAAGGCCCCGTTTTTTCAAACATTCTTCTGGCCGATGAAATCAACCGTGCCTCTCCAAGAACGCAATCGGCGCTCCTTGAGGCAATGGGTGAGGGGCAGGTGAGTGTGGAGGGGGAAAGGCGTCGTCTGCCCAAACTGTTCTTCGTCATAGCTACCCAGAACCCGGTGGAGTTCAGGGGAACCTATCCGCTTCCCGAGGCGCAGATGGACCGATTCGCGGTGCAGTTCGATCTCGGTTATGTATCGCGCGACCAGGAAGTGGCGATCCTTTCGGACCAGGAGCGGCACCATCCGATCGAGGATCTCAAGCCCTGTGCCACACTGGAAGATGTGGAGATGCTTGGAGAAACAGCCGCGACGGTCAGGATCAGTGAGGAGCTGAAGCACTACATCGTGAACCTGGTTTCCGCCACCCGTGACTATCCGGGCGTGCAGCTCGGAGCCAGCCCGCGTGCCTCCCTGAACCTGATGAAGATGGCCCAGGCCATCGCGCTTTTTGAAGGGCAGGAGTTTGTCAGTCCGGACCACATCCAGGAGATTGCCGTACCGGTGATTGCCCATCGGCTCAGCATGGATCCCCAGTCGCGTTTCAGCGGGCTTTCCGCCCGGGGTGTGGTGGAAGAGGTCATGAAGAAGGTGGAGACACCTGCCTGATTCCTCGACGGACGATATCGATCCGCATCATGGCGACTTCGATCAAGATCAACTGGTTCCGGAAGTACATCTTCTGGAACTACAGGAGCTACACCGCCCTCCGTTTCAAGCTTCGCCGCAAGCTGACCCGTCGTGGAGTCTATCTCATTGCGGCCCTCTTCATTGGTGGCTGCATGGGCATCGATACCAACCGCATCATCGCCTACCAGGGATTTGCCCTGATTGCCGCACTGATCCTGGTGGCGCTGGTGACAAGGCGGATCGGGCGGTTGAGGTTTTCCGCAGAAAGACTGGTGCCCAGGTTCGGCACTGTCGGCCAACGCCTGCCTTATCGAGTCCGCATCCAGAACCATACGCAACGCGCCCAGTCCGGCCTGACCCTTTATGAGGATACGGAGGATCCACGTCCCAATCTGACGGAATTCGTCCTGACTCCGGAACCGGGAGAGGAGAAGCGCAACCGCTTTGACCGCTTTTATGGCTACTATCGCTGGGTCTGGATCCTTGAGAAGAAACTCGTGGGAACGGTGGAGGCCGAGCAGCTGGAAAACCTGCCGCCTGAAGGCTCCGTCGACCATACGATGACCGCGACGCCGCTCAAGAGGGGCAAGTTTCGGCTGGAGGGGGTGACCATTGGATGGACGGATCCCTTCGGCCTTTTCCGAAGTCTCGCCTCGGTGGAGACCACCGACGAGATCCTGATCCTGCCGAAACGCTATCCTGTGCCTGACCTCGCCCTGCCTGGAAACTCCACCTACCAGGTGGGGGGCGTCAGCCTTGCTGGAGCGGTCGGTGAAAGTGAGGAATTCGTGGCGCTGCGGGACTACCGTCCCGGAGATCCGCTGCGTCGAATCCACTGGCGCAGCACGGCGAGGGTGGGGAAGCCCATCGTGAAGGAATACCAGGACGAATACTTTGTGAGGCATGCTCTGGTGCTGGACACTTTCCTTCCGCTCGCCGTGAGTGACCGTTTCGAGGAAGCTGTTTCCGTGGCCTCGTCCTTCGTCTGTTCCGTGGAGGACAGCGACTCGCTGCTGGACCTCATGTTCGTGGGAAACGAGGCCTACTGCTTCACCACGGGCCGGGGACTGGCCTACAGCGAGCAGATGCTGGAGATCCTGGCGACGGTTCAGCCCAACCTGGAAGGGGACTTCTCCAGCCTGAAGGAGATGGTGGTGGATCATCTCGGGGCCGTCAGTGGAGTCATCTGTGTCTTTGTGGACTGGGACGAGGAGCGGGAGCGCATGGTCAAGGCGATGCAGTCGCGCAAGGTGCCCGTTCATGCCTATCTCGTCCGTGATGAGGGTGCTGAACCGGATTCCTCCTTTCTTGGTGCCGGTGGTCCGATGGACTCCTTCATTGAGCTGAGGGTGGGTGAGATCGAGAAAGGACTGGTGTCCGTATGAACACGCCTCGATTCATTCTGGGAGCGGCGCTTCTCTTCTGGGGATGGATGACAGGCCTGTCGTTCATTGCGATCCCGATGGCGTTGGTGATCGAGGCATCGTGGTTCCTGAAGACCCGATGGGACTTCGGGGCGAAGGAGTGCGCGCGGATCTGGGACGTCTGCGTGATCTTCACGGCGGTGCTGATGGTCTATTGCTATTCGATCAATGATGGGCAGAGCCTGGTGTTGGATCTCCTCAGGGATCTCAACATCTCGGGACGCAACACCCGGTTCCGGGCGTCCTACAACTACTACATCTTCTTTTTTCAGTGGCTGCCGATCGTTGTCTATCCCTTCATCCTGGTGCAGGCCTACGGATCGATCCGTGAGCACCGCATGCCGACCTTCTTCATCACCCTGCGCCTGAAGTCGAGGCAGGATGCGGAGTTTGCACAGCAGAAGGTCAATTTCAGCTGGATCTATTTCATGGTCATCCTGATGGCGACAGCCTCCACCCAGGAACGGGACTGGTACTTTTTTGCGGGTTTCTCGGTGTTGGTCGGCTGGGGCATGTTCTCGAACCGTCCCAAGCGTGTTTCCCCGGTGCTCTGGTGGGCCATCTTCGCCCTTGTGGTCAAGCTCGGCTACCTTGGGCACAACGGACTGCGCCTGGGGCACCAGAAGCTTGAGATGGTCTTTGCCGACATCCTTTCGCAGATGGGGAAGGGACAGAGCAACGGGCAGAAGGCGGTCACATCCATCGGGGAGCGCGGACGCATGAAGCAGTCGGGTGCCATCGTGGCCCGCGTGACGGCTCCGGATGGAGCACCCATCTACCTGCGCGAGGGAAGCTATTCGGTCTTTCGCGGGCGTTCCTGGTATCTTGGATCGGAAGGGGCCTTTGAGGAGGTCGAGGCGGAGGCGGACACCTTCACCTGGGTGTTGAACAAGGAGATCTCACCTGATCGCGACATACGGGTCTCGGTCTACAAGGCTGGTGAGGAAACCATCCTTCCCGTTCCCCATGGAACCGTGGTCCTGAGCGATTTTGCGGGTGACGGTGTCCGCGTGAACCGCTATGCGGCGGTCCAGACAGTGGAGGGCCCCTCGCTGTTGAGCTATACGACGGAGTTCAGCGAGAAGCGTTCCCATGACTCGAAGCCGACCTATGAGGATTTCCAGATCCCGGAGGACCTCACCGAGGTGATCGCCGACGTCGCGCGGAAACTGCGTCTGGACGAAGGCACGGTTGATGAGAGGTTGGGGAGGATCTTCGGGTATTTTGCCTCCGACTTCTCCTACACGCTTTATCAACCGCGGGAAATGAGCCGCAATCGAATGGGAATGAGGCCGGTCGAGTTCTTCCTTCGTGTCAGGAAGGCTGGGCATTGTGAGTTCTTTGCCACGGCCACAACGCTTCTGCTGAGGGAGGCCGGTATTCCCTCACGCTATGCCGCGGGATATGCGGTGGAGGAGCTGAAGGATGAGGACGAGAGGGAATACGTTGTCCGTGCCCGTCACGGGCACGCCTGGTGCCTCTATTTTTCCGAGGAGGATCAGCTCTGGCATAACTTCGATACGACACCAGGCAGTTGGCTGGAAGAGGAACGTGAGGAGTATCGGTCCTTTCTCGAACCCTTGAGCGACTTCTTCTCCGACCTGAAACATGGCTTTCTTGCATGGCGCTACGGTGAACGGAGTGGCAGGACCCAGCGGATCATGATGGGAGTCCTTCTTTTCCTGGTGGTGATCCTGGTTTTCAGGATCGTCCGGGGGAGACGACGGATCCGTGAAGGCGCTGGCCCTGAGGGGCCGGATCTGGTGGTGCCGGGTCTGGATTCGGATGTTTATCAGGTGGTCCGATGGTTTAAGGACCGCGGGTATGCAAGGACTCAGGGGGAGACGTTGAAACAATGGCAGAGAAGGTTGGAAGAACTCGATGTCCCGGGGGCGTTGCTCCTCAAGGAAATCATCGATCTTCACTACGCCTACCGGTTCGATCCGAAGGGGCTGG
>CAZKNW010000230.1:0-6698 GCA_964554035.1 uncultured Verrucomicrobiota bacterium | reverse complement strand
AAACCCAGACGGAAAGAACCCATGAAGACCCCTCTTGTCATCCTCCTGAGCCTGAACCTCCTTTCACACGCCCATGCCGAATCATGGCCAGCCTGGAGAGGTGATCTGGCCGGCTCCGGCACCACCGCCCAAAAGAATCTTCCCACTCAATGGGACAAGAAGAGCAATATCAAATGGCGTGTCGAGCTGCCCAATCGCGGCAATTCCACACCCGTCACCTGGGAGAACAAGATCTTCGTGACCCAGGTCGTCGAAGCTGACGATTTCCGATCATTGATGTGTTTTGATCTCAAGACGGGCGAGAAGCTCTGGCAGAACGGCGTCACCTACAGCAAAAAGGAATCGACCCATCGGACCAACCCCTACTGCTCCGCCTCTCCCGTCACCGATGGCGAGCGCGTCATCGCCACTTTCGGTTCTGCTGGTGTCTTCTGCTACGACCTGAACGGCAAGCAGCTTTGGAAACAGGATCTCGGACCCCAGGAGCACACTTGGGGCAACGCATCCTCACCCCTGATCTACAAGGACCTTTGCGTACTCTACCATGGCCCGGGGCCCCACGCGAGGATGGTCGCCATGAAGAAGGACTCCGGGGACATTGTCTGGGACTGGAAGGAACCTGCATGGGACTGCACCGGGCGGACCGACGGATTCAAGGGCAAGGACAACGATGGTATCATCGGTTCCTTCAGCACACCCATCCTCGTCAACACGGGGAAACGCGATGAACTGATCATGACATTTCCTCTCGAAATCAGATCCTTTGCACCGACCTCGGGTGAAATCCTTTGGACCAGCAAAGGACTCAATCCCCTGGTTTACACCTCGCCAATCTATTCGGATGGAATCGTTGTGGCCATGGGAGGCTACTATGGCAACTCCATGGGCATCAAGGTGGGCTCAGACGAAAAGGGCGACATCACGGAATCATCCCGTCTGTGGCACGAGGTCCGGTCCAAGGGAGGCATTGGAACCGGCGTTGCCCACAAGGGGCACATCTACTTCCTGACCTCTGGGGGAATCGGCTCCTGCATCGACATGAAAACAGGCAAGGAAATGTGGGAGGAGCGCCTTTCCGGTGGAACACGGGGGAGTGCGTCGTGGTCTTCCTTCCTTCTCTCGGGAGACAGGATCTACAGCGTCCACCAAAGCGGGCAGGTCGTTGTTTTCAAGGCCTCTCCGGAGTTTCAAAGGCTGGCTGTAAATGAAGTCGGGGAACAGACCAACTCATCCCTGGTCCCCGCAAACGGAAAGCTTCTTCTCCGGACCCACGAGGCCCTTTGGTGCATTGGAGCGAACTAGCCCGCTAGCGTTTCATCCCATCAGGCAGCTTGAACCCGTTCTCGGGCATCCTTGAGGAATGGTGCGTAACGAACCGCCACGTGCCTTCCCCTCGCTTCCTGATGACGAACGTAAAGCGTGCACTGATCGGAGGCATGGAAGGATCCTCCACATTTTCAAAGCGATAGGTACCTGACACATTCACGATTTCAGGAGAGAGAACAATGGTCTCCCTCTCCAGATAGACCACCTTGAACCGCTTGCCCTCAAGGAACCTCTGGAAGTAATCCCTGATCGACTCTTCACTGCCGCGAAGATCCTCGCTCAAGGTTCCCCAGAAGGAACACGCCTCCTTGTCGTAGCATTCCACAATCCTTTCAATGTCCGCTGTCTCCTGCAGCTCCGCCCAAAGCTCCAACAAGGTATTCGCCTCCCTTGCGGAGGCATGATTGAGGAGTTCTCCAATGGACATGGGTCCCGATGCGGCAAACTCACCGTCGGCGTTTCTTCGGATGATGGTTGTTTCAGACATGAAGGAAAGTCCGGAGGGAACTGGCCCGCCGGGCGCGGTTTATTGCCACAGCACCCAAACCCTGACAATCATTATCATGGACTTTTTTTTCATGTATCATTTTTCGTGCTTTGGTTTTCACGATTCCTCATTCATAAAAACCCAGACCCGTCAGGGCGAGACGTAACAGATGATGAGTGCTACCGCAAAGACAGCCACCTGGTCCTTCCTGACCAACCATTCCCATGTGATCGTCTGCCTCACCAAGGATCCAGAGATGCGTGTCAGGGACCTGGCCCTCCAAATCGGAATCACGGAAAGGGCTGTTATTCGAATTCTTGGTGACCTGGAACAGGAGGGCGTGATCGAACGGATCAAGAAGGGACGAAGGAACCACTATGTCCTGCACCTGGAGCAGCACCTGCAGCACCCTCTGGAAAACCACAGCACCATCGGGGATCTCATTCGTTCGGTGACTTGATTTCCAGCTTGCCTTCTTTCCCCAAAACAGGCGAATACCTGTGGCGTTACCTCGTCCAAGAACGACATGAAATCCAAGTCCTTTCTCTCCATCCTACCTTTCCTCCTTTTCGCAATCTCGGGCCTGCAGGCAGGCGAGGCCATTTCCCTCTTTGACGGAAAATCCACCAAGGGCTGGAAAAACCCCTACGACTGGGGAGAGGTCAAGGTCGAGGATGGCACCATCGCCCTGAAGGCCGACAAGAAGTTCTTCCTGGCAACCGAAGAGACCTACAAGGACTTTATTCTTGAGGCCAAGGTCATGCTTCCTCCCGAGGGCAAGAGCAACTCCGGCATCATGTTCCGCTGCCATGTCGAAAAGAACAAGGTCTTCGGCTACCAGGCGGAATGCGATCCCACCGCCCGAGCCTGGACCGGAGGTCTCTACGACGAAGGCAGAAGGAAATGGCTCCACCCCACCGACAAGGAAAGGGGCAAGACGAAACTCTTTCAGGCTCCGCTTGGTGAGTGTATCCAATACAAAATCGTCTGCAAGGGAGACCACCTTCAGATCTTCATCAACGGCAAGAAGACCACCGACTATCATGACGACATGGATGCCAAAGGCCACATCGCCATCCAGCACCATGGTGAAAAAGGCCAGGTCTACCGCTTCAAGGACATCAAGATCACCAAGCTCTAAGGTCCCCCAACCGGGAATTCAGAAAGACGGCGTTGCCTCCGGGGCGACGCCGTCTTTTTTGCGGCGGGACATCGCAAATGTCAGTGGTATCCACTTGCCAGATTGGTATCTCACAAATAGGCACCGAGCCTCGAAGCTCATCCTGTTTGGGACTCCGTGCCCCTCGTCTCTTCGTACCCGCAACCCCTTCTGCCCCATTCAAAGCGGGACCACATCATAACCGTCGGGTCGATCCTTGATCTGCCAGCCGGCTTCCTTGAGCTGATCACGCAAAGAGTCAGAAGCAGCCCAGTCCTTGGACTTCCTGGCCAGCCAGCGTTTCTCGGCCAATTCCATGATTTCCGCAGGCACTTCGACGGCCGTCTCCTCAGGCAACAGGATTCCGAAGGCGTTCAGGATGAAGTGGAGCTCCATTCTCACCTTCCCTGCCTCATCAGAACCGATCTCCCCCCCGGCCAGCTTGCGTTCAATTTCCTTCAACTGTCCAAAGAGCTGCCCCAAGGCCGCCGGTGTATTGAGGTCTTCCAGCAATGCGCTGAAAGCCTTGGGAAAGACCTCAAGCTTCGAACCGGCCATTTCCAACACCCCGGCATATGTGGGGGCATCGGTTTCGCCCAGGATTCCAGCCAATTGCCGATCCACCTTGGCGAGGCGTCCTAGCGCCTGTTTGGCCGCGTTCAGGGTGTCCAGGGTGAAATTCAGCTGTTGCCGGTAGAAGCCGGACGCCAACACATAGCGGACCTCGCCAGCCGTGTGCCCCTTGGCTTTCAGGTCCTCGATCGTGTAGAGGTTACCCAGGCTCTTGGACATCTTCCCTCCGTCCACCATGAGGTGCTCGATGTGGAACCAGTGCTGGGCGAAGGTCTTCCCCGTCGCCGCCTCTGCCTGCGCGATCTCATTCTCGTGATGCGGAAAGATCAGGTCCACACCGCCCGAGTGAAGATCGAACGATTCACCGAGGTGGTGGATGCACATGGCACTGCACTCGATGTGCCAGCCGGGCCTTCCCTCTCCCCAGGGACTGTCCCAGTAGTTCTCTCCATCCTCAGGCTTTCTCGCCTTCCAGAGGGCAAAGTCAGCGAGGGACTCCTTCTCATACTCATCGGAGTCATTGGCGGACTGTCCTCCCCCCAGCTTCAACTCCCTCTTGTCGAGGTGGGAAAGTCTTCCATAGCCACTGAACGAGGAAACATCGAAATAGACCGAACCATCGGCTCCCTGATACGCGTGCCTCTTCTCGACCAGCTTCTCGATCAAGGCGATCTGTTCGGGAATCGTGCCCACCGCGCTTTGTTCCACATGGGGTTCGAGCAGATTCAGCTCCCTACAATCCTGATGGAACTTTTCCGTCCAGTAGCACGTAAACTCGGAGAGCTTCTTGCCCGCCTTCTGGGAGTCACGGATCGTCTTGTCGTCAACGTCCGTCACATTGCGTACGTGCCTGGTCTTCACGCCCGACAATTCCAGGACACGACGGAACACGTCCTGCAGGACAAAGGTCCGGAAATTACCGATATGCGCTGGTCCATACACGGTCGGTCCGCAGCAATAGTAGCGGTAGACATCCCCTTCCGAAGGTATCAGTTCCTTGATTTCGCGGGAAAGTGTTTCAAAAAGACGCATGCTCATGATTGCAGAAAGCCGCCTCTTTTACGGGGATCCGAAAAGAATTCAACGATTTACGGGGCTTCGATCACAGGCGGACTCCCTATTTCCTTGAGTCCATTCAAAACCTGCTCCATTAAATGCGCCCTTGAGCGAGACGAAGAAAATCAGGATAGGTATCCTCGGCTCCGGGACGGGATCCAACATGGCTTCCATCGCCCGGGGCTGTGCTGATGAAAGCATCCCGGCCGAAATCGCTGTCGTCCTTTCTGATGTCGAGGGCGCCGGTATCCTCGACAAGGCGGAGGCGGCCGGCATCCCCCACCATTACATCTCCCCAGGACGGTTTCGCACCAAGCTCGATGACGAGGCCGAGGCAGCCTACACCGATGCCCTCGTCAATGCGAAGGTCGACCTTGTGGCGCTTTGTGGCTTCATGCGGATCCTCAAGGGCGACATCCTCAAGAAGTTCGAAGGCAGGGTCATCAACATCCACCCCTCACTGCTTCCCTCCTTCCCCGGACTGGAAGCCTGGAAGCAGGCGCTCGACTACGGCGTCAAGGTGACCGGCTGCACTGTTCATTTTGTCGACCAGGGGATCGACACCGGCCCCATCCTGGCTCAGAGCCCGGTTATGGTGGAGGTCGGCGACACCCCTTCAAGCCTTCATCAACGGATCCATCAGGCCGAGTGGAAACTCTATCCGGAAACCCTGACCCGGCTTGCCGAGCAGTTCCTCTCCACCGGCTCCTTAAGCTGATCCCGGAGATTTCCAGAAAAAACCTTTTGCCATTGCCTCCCAGGATTGGCACGCTTCGCGCCTTTTTCCGGGGAAACCCGGTATATTCGTGAAGGAATCCTTCCTGACATGAGCAAGAAGAAACTGATATTCGGTCTGCCCAAGGGCAGCCTTCAGGACGCAACCGTCGAAAAGCTGGCCAAGGCCGGATGGAACATCCGTGTCAGCAGCCGATCCTACCTCCCCTACGTCGACGACGAGGAGATGGACATCCGCCTGATCCGTGCGCAGGAGATCAGCCGATACGTTGAGGCCGGCTACCTCGACTGTGGCATCACCGGCCACGACTGGGTGGTCGAAAACGGTTCCAATGTCCACGAACTGGGCGAATTCCTCTTCAGCAAGGCAACCCGCCAGGCCGCACGCTGGGTTCTCGCCGTTCCCGAGGAATCCAAGATCAAGACCGTCAAGGACCTCAACGGCAAGCGCATCGCCACTGAAGTGGTGGGGCTGACCAAGAAGTATCTCAGGAAGCACAAGGTGAAGGCGGATGTCGAATTCTCCTGGGGTGCCACCGAGATCAAGGCCCGCGAACTGGTGGACGCCATTGTCGAGATCACCGAGACCGGTTCCTCGCTCCGTGCCAACAATCTACGCATCGTGGACACCCTGATGACCTCGACCCCGAGGCTCATCGTGAACCACGATTCCTGGAAAAATTCCTTCAAGCGACAGAAGCTCGAGAAGATTGCCATGCTGCTGAAGGGCGCGATTGATGCCGAGGCCAAGGTAGGCCTGAAGCTGAACATCGAGGAAAAGAATCTGGCAAAGTTGTTGAAAAGTTTGCCTGCTTTGCGTAATCCCACCGTTTCTTACCTGTCCATGGACGGCTGGGTGGCGGTGGAAACGATCATCGACGAGCACATCGTTCGAGAGATCATACCTCAATTGAAGTCGGCGGGTGCCGAGGGAATCATTGAGTATCCGTTGAACAAAGTCGTCTATTGATAAACGAAAAATCGAAGCCAAATTATGGGATCGCTTAAGAAACGTAGAAAGTCCAAGATCAACAAGCACAAGAGGCGTAAGCAGTTGCGTGCAAATCGCCACAAGAAGCGCACTTGGCAGAAGTAACCTCGTAGGTTACCCCAGCCCCTGGTGCTTGTTCCGGCCAACAACGGCCGGTCCATTTTGATCGAAGCGTCCAATGAACCGCTTCTGCAAAGCCCCCAAAGGCGCCAGAATTTCAGGCACAAAGCCGGCCGCTCTCGTAGCGGCCGAGCTCTTTTTTTGTCTTCTCATCACCCTTCAGGGACGCCCCCCCGCCCTTGAACCAAACCTCCGGACCGAGCTTCCTCCGGACGGATCCGACCTGCTCCTCAGCATCGAGGCCAAGAACC
>CAZKNW010000229.1:0-6748 GCA_964554035.1 uncultured Verrucomicrobiota bacterium | reverse complement strand
CCACCTCCGTGGGCGCTGTAGTAATGCCCCTTCGGATAGCCGCTGGCATGGTCTTCGACGTCGATGCCAGTCTTGTTCTCCGCGGAGTGCCCATTGTCGCTCTGGAAGATGACTATGGTATTCTCCATCAACCCCAGCTCATCCAGCTTCTCCAAGACCAGCCCCATGAAGTAGTCTGTCGTCGTGACCATGGCGGCATAGGACCGCCGCGGCATGGGGAGGTCCTTGTAAAGCTTGCTGTGCTCCTTCAACGCCTGCTCCGGATAGTGCGGAACATTGAATCCCACATAGAGAAGGAAGGGATCCTTCTGGTGCTTCTCAAGGAAGTGGATCGCCCGATCCGTGATCAGCTTTGGAAAGTATTCGCCCTCCCGGAAGACCTCGGTCGTCCCCTCGTAGAGATCGTGATAACCCTTACCGTGAAGGAAGTAGTGGTTGTAGTTGTCGATGAATCCGTTACGGATCCCGAAGAACTCATCGAAACCCTGCTTCATCGGACCATGGTCCCGGTGCGACCCCACATGCCACTTACCGAACAGGGCCGTCCTGTAACCAGCTGCCTTCATCGCCTCTGCGATCGTCACTTCCTCAAGCGCCATGTTGATCCCATCGGCACCCTTCATGTTGCCCTGTGTCCACGAGTTGACGCCCGACCTCTGTGGGTGCCGCCCTGTCAAAAGGGCCGCCCGGGATGGGCAACAAACGGTATGGGCATAGGCCTGGGTGAAACGCACGCCTTCCCTGGCAAGCCGGTCCATGTTCGGCGTGTGAAGGTCCGCGGAACCATAGCAGTTTGCATCCAGGGTTCCCTGGTCGTCCGTGTAAAGGATGACGACGTTGGGCCGCTTCTGCGCCGCTGTCGCGGATAAAGTCAGGCACAGCAGGCCAAGATGGATCAGTGGAAGGAGGAACGGAAAGGGGCGTTTCATGGGAACTCGGAAATGAAAGTCCAATCCCGGCTCCATGACCAACCTTTTCGAAAAAACAGACATCCGGAAAACCGGAACAAACATGCAACAATTCCGGACTATCCAACGTCTGGCTTTAAGGCTATCAAAGTGAACCTAACCCAAAACCCATTCAGCTAGAAATCCATGGAAAACTCCGTCTCTGACCAACCCATCGTCCACGTCCCCATCCCCCAGGAAGCCTTCGATTGGTATGATGAATACGCCCACGGCATGATCGACCGTCGCACCTTTGTTGCGCGCCTTTCAACGATCACCACCGCCACCCTGACCATGGGGACCCTGCTGACCGCCCTGACACCCAACTACGCTTTGGCCGAGCAGGTCTCCTTCAATGACGTGTCCATCAAGGCCACCTATGAGACCTTCAAGTCACCACAGGGACATGGAGAGGGCCGCGGCTACCTGGTTGTGCCCACCGCCCTCAAGGGAAAGGGACCTTCCGTCCTCGTCGTACATGAGAACCGTGGTCTCAACCCCTACATCAAGGATGTGGCCCGCCGACTCGCCAAGGCCGGCTTCGTGGCATTCGCCCCGGATGCCCTTCATCCCGTAGGTGGTTACCCAGGCAACGACGATGAAGGCCGCTCCCTGCAGCGCAATCTCGATCGCGGTAAGATCGACCAGGACTTCATTGCCGCCGCACGGTTCCTGAAAGCCCATGATCGCAGCACCGGCAAGCTCGGTGCGGTCGGCTTCTGTTTCGGAGGCTACGTCGTCAACATGCTGGCCGCCGCCATTCCGAATGACCTCAACGCCGGCGTCCCCTTCTACGGCACACCTGCCGCCGAGGAGATCCGCAGCAACGTGAAGTGCCCGATGCTCATCCAGCTCGCCGAGCTGGATCGCCGCGTCAACGGAAGCTGGCCTGAGTACGAGGCCACGTTGAAGAAGAACAAGGTGGACTACCAGATGCACATGTATCCCGGAGCCAACCACGGATTCCACAACGACTCCACAGGCCGCTACGATCCCAAGAACGCCGAACTCGCCTGGGACCGCACCATAGCCTTCTTCAAGAAGCACCTGGCATAAGAGCTGGAGGCCACGCTCCAGCGTAGCTATTTCGGTCCCCGCCAAAGGGCCACCCAAACAAGCCCCGGGTGTCAACCCGGGGTTGAAACCCAGGAGATACCTCCGTTTGGCACCTCGTGGTCAGGGGGTTCCGGAGGTCAGCCGTGTTCATCCCCGGTTCCAATTCCAAGGCGTGATTTACAGGATGAATCATGTCAGAATGCCCCTCCCTGATTCGTTGAATCATTAGCGAGCCAACTGACCGAGACTCATGTCCAAGCCACGCATTGCCATCACCATGGGCGACCCCGCCGGGGTCGGTCCTGAGGTTTGCCTACAGCTCCTTGCCAACCCCGAGATCCGAGAGTTCGCCACGCCCATCGTCTTTGGTGACGCCAAACTGCTGCAACGCTGCGCCACCCAAACCGGGCTCAGTTCACCGGACCACATCATCACGGAGGGCGATTGGGAAGACTCCTTTTCTTCCATCGATCAGCCATGCGTCCTTGATCTCAAGCACTTTGACGATGAGCGATTCGAGCCTGGCAAGGTCAACTCAAAGACAGGCGCGGCAGGCTACCACTACGTCATCAAGAGCATCGATGCCGCTCTCGCTGGACAGATCCATGCAGTGGCAACCGGGCCATTGAACAAGGAAGCTCTTCGCGCTGCTGATATTCGTTTTCCAGGCCATACCGAAATTTTTGCAGAGAAGACCGGAGCCAAGCGGTCCTGCATGTTCCAATACAGCGAAGAGGTCCGGGCCAGTTTCGTCACCGTGCATGTGGGCTACCGCGATGTTCCCGCACTTCTAAAAAAGGACCGGATCGTGGATGTGATCGAACTGACCGCAGAAGCCATGCAGAAGATTCGTGGGACCAAACCGAAGATCGCCGTTCTCGGTCTCAATCCTCACGCTGGAGAGAGCGGCCTTTTTGGCAATCGTGAAGAAGAGAACATCATCATCCCCGCCATCGAAATGGCGCGCAAGGAAGGGATCGAGGTCGAAGGCCCCCTGCCCCCCGACACCGCTTTCCTTCCGGAAAAGCGAAGAAGCACCGACGCCTTCATCTGCATGTATCACGACCAGGGACACATCCCCCTTAAGGCCCTCGCCTTTGATACCGCTGTCAACACCACGCTCGGCCTGCCCATCATCCGAACCAGCGTCGATCACGGAACCGCCTGCGACATCGCATGGCAGGGCAAGGCCAAGGGCAGCAGCCTTGTCGAGGCAGTCCGGCTTGCCGCCAAGCTGGCCGGATCATGATCGCGATCCTGGCGGATGACCTTTCCGGCGCAGCGGAGCTGGCAGGCATCGCCGCCAGCCGGGGTTATGCCGCCGAAGTCCACACCCGCTTTGATCCACGTTCCACGGCCGACGTCATCGCCATCGATACCGAAACCCGATTGATGCAAGAAGCCGAGGCGGTGGAGGTGCTGAAGGGAATAACCCGGCAACTCATGAAAACCCAACCTGAATGGATCTACAAAAAGACGGATTCCGTCCTCCGGGGCCATGTCAGGGCCGAGATCGAGACCATCCTTTCCGAGGGCCACTACGAAAACGCCCTGCTTATCCCCGCCAATCCATCCAAGGGGCGCATCATCAGGGACGGCACCTACCTGATCGACGGCATACCACTGGACCAAACCCTCTTTGCCAACGATCCCGACCACCCTCGAAGTTCCGCCATGGTGAGGGAACTGCTCGGATCCAGCAATGCCATTTCAATCCCGGACATCGAGATACAGAAGGACCTTCCAACCAGCGTGCCTTCAAACGTCCTCCCAGCAGGCGCCGCCGATTTCTTTTCCTCACTGCTTCCGAAACGAGAGACTCAACATTTGCCGGAGCAGGCCGAAAGAATTCTGCTCCTCTGCGGAAGCATCGCGGCTTGGGAATCCGGACGCGCCGAAGAGATGAAGGCCCGGGGATTCACCGTGAGGACACTGGAAGAGGGAGGGGGCCAGCTTGACTGGGAGAAAAACACCCGCCTCATGCTGGCCATCGGCAAGCCACAGCACCTGTCTCCCGAAGGGTTGATCGAACGACTCATCCGTGCCGCCCTGCCCCTGATTGAAACCACCGGCGACCTGAGGATCGCGATGGAAGGTGGCGCCACCGCCATGGCCTTGATCCGGGAAATGAACTGGGAGACCCTTTCAATCGTAGCCGAAGGTCACCTCGGGGTGGGAAGCCTCCGTTCGGGATCCGGACCACTGCTCAGCATCAAACCCGGCAGCTACCCATGGCCCGACAGCCTCTTTGCCTGAATGAACACCGAAGCCGCACAGATCCTCTTTGACTGGCTAGCCTTGAATGATCCACTTCCTGAAGACCCAGCTGATGCCATCCTTGGATTCGGTCATTTCGATCTGGCCATCCCAAGACACTGTGTGGATCTCATCCAATCGGGTCATGCCTCACATCTGATCTTTACCGGAGGAATCGGTGCCGGAACCGCCGATCTGGGACAACCTGAAGCCGACGCCTTCGCCGAAGAGGCTCACCGCTACGCACCGGAGCTTGCTTCAAGAACCATTACCGAGAACCAATCCACCAACACCGCCGAGAACCTCCATTTCACGCGGGATCTTCTCCTCACCAGACATCCCGCCCTGGCCTTGGGTATAGGCATTCGATCCGTTCTGCTCGTCGCCACAACCTGTCGACAGCGCAGGGTCTGGCTGACATGGAGGAAACTCTTCCCTGAAATCCCCTGCTGGAACGCCCCCGTTCCGACTTCGCTGGAAAAACTGACCCTGCTCTACTCGTCGAAAGGAGAGGATATCGTTGAGCAGATAAAGGGAGAATACGAACGCATCCGAGACTACCCCACCAAGGGATGGATCGAATCAGACCCCATTCCGGATGAGGTCACCCAGGCCTACATAAGCCTCCAATAGGAACACGGATCACATCCGCGCGAAGGGATTGCAGACGAGGCGTCTGCAACCCTACTACTTCCTCTGACTGAGCAACCATGCGTAGAACTCCGCCGAACTGAAAACCTTCTGTCCGGCGCCGTGGCCTTCCTCTGGGTAAATCGTAAGCTTGGCCTTCTTGCCTCCATGCGACTTGATGAGCCCCACCATTCGTTCAGAACGTTCCGCAGGCACAACCGGGTCTGTCCGACCATGAAAGGCCCACGTCGGAACCTCCACCAGGTTCTTCGCCCAGCGATCGAGATCGTCGTAGACATCCTCGGGACCACCGTAGCCAAGGCCTCCCACAACCGGGGCGATCGCGGCAAAGTGCCGGGGCGATTCCCCCGCCCATGCCCAGGTTCCGAAACCACCCATGCTGTTTCCCGTCAGATAGATTCTGTTGGGATTCACAGGCAATGACTTCTTAAGATGCTCGAGGAGGAGATCCAGGTCCTTGGGCTGCCAGATCCCCATCTCCCCTTTCGTCCCCGGAAGACATTGGGGTGCCACAACAATCAAGGGCTCTGAAACATGCTTCCGCATCCCCTCGACAACACGCCGCACATTTCGACCCACCTTTTCAATATCCTCACCTCGGCCTCCTGACCCGTGAAGATAAACCAGCAGAGGTAGAGCCGGCGAATCCGGTTTCAACGACGTCGGTTCCACATTGAGCCCCATCAAGACATAGTCCCGGTTCAAGAACCTGGTCTTTTTGTGAATTGAATCCGGCAACCTGCCGGTTTCAGGCTCAGCTCCAGACACATTGAAAAGGAAAAAGCCGACGAGTAGCCCCCACATCATCCTCAGGGTTCGGGTTACAGAGGCCTGTTCCCTTGTCATCTTGTTCATCGAGGAAGTGAAACAGAACCGGGAAGGAATTCCCAGAGTCCTCACACGGCCGGCATCCAACCAGGAAAGATAGGGGGGCTCTTTCCCGGGGTTTCGCCCCGTGCTACATGCGTTCACCACTCCGTGGTTGGCAACGTTGCGTCTTCCATCCTATTTCTTCGAGGTCCACCCGTGGCCGGCTGGAATGACCTGCCCTCCCCTGACGTCAGGAATGGTCCCCAAGGGTGCGAGTGTCTTCTCCCAGGCGGCGTGCTTGCCGGACAGGCGCTTCACAAGATCCGGGTGCTTCGAGGCCAGATCCGTCTCTTCCGTCGGGTCCTTCTTCAAATCAAAGAGCTGCCATGGATCCTTGTCATACTTCCGGTAGAGCCTCCAGTCTTCCCAACGCACCGCAATCATATGCCTGCGGACGGCATCGCCCGGCTCGTTGTTGAGCCAGTAGAGATACTCATGGGCATCACCCTTCTTCTCTCCCTTGATGTAAGGAAACAGATCCACACCATCGCAGTGATCCGGAATGCTTCCACCAGCAAGGACGGCAATCGTGGAGTAGAAATCGAAGTTGGCGATCAGCCCGTCATAGCGCTTTCCCTTGGGCAGCGTTCCCGGCATCGAGAAGATGGTCGGCACACGGACCCAGCCTTCCTTCTGGGTGCCGGATCCCTTTCCTCCCGCATAGGGTGCGGATGATCCTCCCTCGCCTCCATTGGCACCGTTGTCGCTGGAGAAGATCACAAGGGTCTTCTCCCTGAGCCCCCGCTCTTCAAGTGCCTTCACCAGTTTGCCCACCTGGTCGTCCACCGAGACGATGGCCCCAGCCAGTTTCCGACGCTCGAGTCCTGCGGTGGTTCGAGCCATGAGACTTTCCGGCACCTCGGCATTGGAGGAGTGGATGGCCTCAGGCGACCAGTAGAGGAAGAACGGTTCGTCCTTGTGATTGTCGACGAAACTCACCATCGAGTCCCCATCATAATCCGTCAGCC
>CAZKNW010000228.1:0-6760 GCA_964554035.1 uncultured Verrucomicrobiota bacterium | reverse complement strand
GACCTGTTCCTCCGTGGCGTCAAAACCGATACCTGAGGCAAAGGCGGCGTTGGGGAGGTTGGAACGGTGCAGGACGATCTGGACGAGCTTGTTGTTCAGGAACCGGAAACGGGAGGCGCCCATGTGCAAGGTGATGTCGGACGCCTGGAGCGGTTCGTTGTCATAGGTCGACATCGTAATGGCATGTGGCTTTCCCCAAATCTGGATCACATCCGACATTGACTGGTCGAAGGAAACCCCGCCGGCTCCGCTCTTGGGCTGGATCAGGTCGAGTCCATTGGCCGCCTTGGGCGTGAAACCAATGGGCTTGTTCTCCACCAGGTTCAGGATGGATTCAAAGTAGTCGGGCTTTTGCACCGGTGCGGGTGCGGGCTTCGGTGGCGCAGGTGCCGCCGTGGGAGGAGCGGCATTAGGCTTGGCAGGCTCCGTAAGGGGCTTGGCATCGGGGGCGCTCGGAGCCGGGACGGACTTGGCTCCGGGGATGGCCGGCTTGGACGGTTCCTTGAGGGTGGTTGCCGGGGCGGGGAGGGCCACCTTGTTGGTTCCGGCATCCTGTGCTCCCGCAGGGGAGGCCATGAACAGCGCACCGGCGATGATCCATCCGGCAGTCAATTGGGTTCGCGCTCGAGTCATTGTGGTCCTGATCCTAAGCCGACGTCTGTGCGACGCAACAGGAAGATCATGCGTTCTCCTCATCAAAGCCCTTTTCAATCCCGGCTATGGCCTCCATGCACATCTCGGAGGCCTTGACGTAGAGTTTCTTCAGTTCGGGTTTGGTGGCGGTCTTGGCCTGTTCCCGCATCTCCGAGAAATCGATGGGCTTGCCAAACTTGATGGCGATCGGATGGGGGCGGGGAAGGGTCACCTTGCGTCCAAAGGCCTCGTAGGAGCCAAAGACCCGGACGGGGATGACCGGGGCCTCGCTCTTGATGATGATCATCCCGATGCCCGGCTTGGCGGACTGGAGTTGGCCGTCCGGGGTGCGGGTGCCTTCCGGAAAGAGGGTGACAGGGAGCTGCTTTTCAAGGAGCTGAAAGACGCTCTTGAGTCCCTTGCCCACACCTCCATCACGGTCCACCGCAACGGCATTCAATCTGCGGATCCAGAAGGCGAAGGGGGCGAAGCGGAATAGGCTTTCCCGGGCCAGGTAGCCGCTTTCACGATGGATCGCCGTTCCGACCATGGGTGGGTCCAGATAGCTGGCGTGGTTGGTGGCGAGGATGACCGGCCCGGTCTGGGGCACCCGCTCCCAGTGGTAGATCCGCCAGCGGAAGTAGATCTTGAAGAAGATGCGGCAGGTCCACCAGGTGATGAAATAGATGACGCCGAAATGATGTTTGATACGCTTCGCCATCCGTTCAGGCCGTGGGCTCGTTTTCCTTACGGAGTCGTGTCACCTCGCCGATGATCCGGTTGCTGGTCTCTTCCGGGGTCTCGCCGTTGTTGTCGATCACGATGGCACCAAGGGGAATCATCAGGGGCGCCGCCTTTCTCTGACTGTCCCGCTGGTCCCTCGCAGCCAGGTTCTCGGTGACACCGTCGGCATCGCGTCTCCGCTGACGTTCAGCCAGAGAGGCATCAAGGTAGAACTTGTAGTTGGTCTCGGGAAAGACGTTGCTCCCGATGTCACGTCCTTCCATGACAAGGTTGCCGAACCCGATGCACTCCCGCTGCTTCTCCTTCATCCACTTGCGGACGGATGGCACAGCAGCGACATGGGGAACGGCGGCACTGGTCTCGGCGGTGCGGATTTCCTTCTCGGGGTAATAGCCGTCGACAAGGAGCTTCACCTGTCCGTCCTCGCAGATGAACTTGAACTTCCAGCGGCGCACCACGGAAGCCACCTTGCGCCCATCATGGATGTCGATGTCCTTCTTCAGGCAATACCAGGCGAGGGTGCGATACATCGCGCCTGTGTCCACGTAGATGAATTCGAGCTTCTTGGCGATGAGCCTGGAGTTGGTGCTCTTGCCGCTGGCGCTGGTGCCGTCGATGGCGATGACGATGTTCTCTGGCATGAAAGGTTCTTAATCCGTGAAAAGGTCCTGGTGATCAAGGACGGCGCCCTTGCCGTCGCGAAGGACCAGTCCCAGTCCCGAAGGCGTCGGGGCTGCGAGTTTGTTGAAAAAATTAGGAAACGTTTTCCTGACGCAGGATGGATCATGGATCCGGATGCCCGGGATCTTCATCCCCAGGACCGCAAAGCACATGGCCATCCGGTGGTCATTGTAGGTCTGGATGTCCGCCCCGTGAAGTTCGGAGGGACGGACCGTCAGGGTGTCGCCTTCCTCCTCGACGCGTCCTCCGCAGCGGGTGAGTTCGGTTCTCAGGGCCACCACGCGTTCGCATTCCTGGACACGCAGTCTGCCGAGGTCGGTAAAGACCGTCGGGCCGTCAGCCAGCGCGGCGAGCACGATGGAGGTCATGATGCTGTCTCCGAGGTGTTCCTCCCGCGATAGTGTTTCCGGAAGGGGAAGATACTTTGGAAAGTCGGCATCGATCTGCCATCCGGATTCCGGCCAGTGCAGGGTGTGCACGGAGCCACCCAAAACGGATTGGATCCAGTTGGCTGCCTGGAGGTAACTGCCGCTGGAGGCGTCCGGCTCCACCTGGAACTGACCCCCTTCCGAGGGAAATGCCTCGATCAGGCTCCGCGTCATCTCGATGTAGGGGGAGTTCTCGGAATGGGAGCCTTCGACCTGGATCTCCCATTCTCCCACCTTGGCGCTGAGGAGCAGGGCGGAGGCGAACTGGGAACTCTTCTCGATGCTCACCCGGCAAGAGGCCTGCTTGGGACCTTCGCCATGCACCACGGCAGGCAGGAAACCGTTTGGGGAATCGACCTGGTATCCGAGTTCCCTGAGCGAGGTGAAAAGGGCGTCCTGGGGACGTTCGTGCATCCGGTCGATGCCACTCAGTCGATAGCTGCCATTTCCCAGGCAGACCATCGCAGTAAGAAATCGTGCTGCCGTTCCGGCATTGCCAACGAAGAGCTCCAGCGGTTCGTCCCTGTTGCCGGCGTTGGGGATGTCTCCCCCGGCTCCGGTGACGGTGATGATTCGATTGCAGGAATCGCCCGGATCGTCCTCCACCTCCACCTTGAAGCCAAGGGTCCTGAGGCATTCCGTCATGACCTGGGTATCCTCGCTCCACAGGGATCCCTGAAGGGTGGTGGTCCCTGAGGAAAGGGCGGCCAGGACCATGGCGCGGTTGGTGATGCTCTTGGAGCCGGGCACCGTGACGGTGGCCTGGATGGGGCCTTCGAAAGGGGAAAGTTCAATGATGTCAGGCAGCCCCATCCTATTCCTTCTCATGCGCCCCGAAACGTGATGCGGCTTCGCGCAGCCACGTGTCCCTCAGGTTTTTGGCGACCTTGAAAAAATCCTCGATCCCCGCCTCATCCGAACTTCGCAGCAAGTCTGAGAACTGCTTCAGCACCTCGATCAGGCCGTCGGTGGCGTCGGCCAGGTGGATCTGGTTCTGCATGGAGATGTCCCGCCACATTTCAGGCGAACCGGATGCGACACGGGTCAGGTCCGCAAACCCAGTGGCCCCCAGTTCGCGCTGCAGGGGATGTCCCTCGGGATCCAGTCCAAGCCGTGCGACCGAGGAGGCCACGGCGTGGGGAAGGTGACTGATGCGGGCCACGGCGCGATCATGGTCGGACGACGACATCACAAGCACCCGGGCGCCAAGCTGCTTCCAGAAGGAGGTCACCTTCTCAAGAATCTCGGCCGGTAGCTGGTTCGGTGGGCAGACGGCGCAGGTGGCATTCTCGAAAAGAAAGTCCCGGGCGGCATGGACGCCGGTCTTCTCGCTTCCCGCCATCGGGTGACTGCCCACGAAATGGGCGTCGGTTTCATCCAGTAGGGGGGGGATCTCGCGATCGATGGCCTCCTTGACGCTTCCGACATCGGTCAGGATGGCTCCTGGCTTCAGGTAGGGGACGATCTTCCGGGTCAGGTCGACCATTTGTCCCAACGGGGTGCAGAGGATGATCAGTTCCGCATCGGCAACGACCTCCTCCAGCCTCAACGAGACCGAATCAGCCGCCCCGGCATCGATGACCTCCTGGATGGCCGACTCACGACGGACATAGGCAGCCACATGGGAAGCCACGCCGCGATGCTTCGCAGCGAGTCCCAGGGAGCCGCCCAGCAGGCCCATGCCGATGATGCTGATCTTCCGGAAGAGCACGGGCCGGATTAAAGGAGAACAGCGCCTCCGTTCCAAGGATTGAAAACTGGGGTTGTCCGCAGATGGCCCGGATGGACGCAGATGAGTCCTAGTAGTAGAGACAGGATTGCCTGGTGATCAAGTAGGCGAGGGTGGCTCCTAACATGGAACCTACGAGGAAGGCGGGTTTTCTGAAGGTCTTGGGCACTGGGGACAGATAATACAGGTAAATCTCGAAGAAGGGGCCGAAACAATAGAGAACATTGGCTCCAAAGGCGTAGAAAGGCAGTTCCAGCAGAAAGTCTCGATCAAAGATTGCTGCGGCTGGCCCGTTCCCACCATTCCCTATGCTCTTGATGGCAAGCAGAATACCGATACCGGTCGCGGCCAGAAGAATGCAGTTGTAGTGAATGCGCAGTTTCTCCCATTCCCTCCAGATCTTCTTCATTTCCTTTCGCATTTCCATTCGAGATCGGGACTTGCTTTTGAAAGGCCGGATCAAAGGAGAACAGCGCCTCCGTTCCAAGGATTGAAAACTGGGGGAGTATCCGCAGATGGCGTCACCGCAGTGGCGGGACAGGCGGGATGGATACCGGTCAGATCGGCCGTTCGATGCCCAGTTTGCGGATCCGGTCCCGCAGGGTGCTTGGGGCCTTTCCGAGGCGTGCAGCGGCACCGTCCTGACCTCCAATGCGCCATCGGGAGGCCTTGAGGGCCTCAATGAGGATGTCCTTCTCGGCCTTTTCGAGATCGTCGAGTCGGCTCACGGAGGCAGTGGCGTGCTCACCTCCCGGCCTTTGAAAGCTCGATTCATCGATCTCAACGATGGAATCAGTAGCGAGAATGGCGGCCCGTTCGACCGTGTTCTGCAGCTCGCGGATATTCCCGGGCCACGGATACTCGATCATGCGTTGAACGGTGCTGGCTGCGAAGCCGTCGAGTTCCTTGCCGAACTGCTTGGCAAAGCGCTTCAGGAAATGGTTGGCGAGGATGGGGATGTCGGAGTTCCTCTCGCGCAGGGGAGGTGACTTGAGGGGAAAAACATTGAAGCGGTAGAAAAGATCCTCGCGGAAGGTTCCCTTCTTTACCTCCGACTGGAGGTCCCGGTTGGTGGCGGCGATGACGCGGACGTTGACCTTGATGGTCTTGGTTCCGCCGACCCGCTCGAACTCTCTTTCCTGCAGGGCTCGTAGCAGCTTGACCTGGGTTTCCGCAGGGAGCTCCCCGACCTCGTCGAGGAAGAGCGTTCCGCCGTCGGCCAGCTCGAAGCGGCCCTGTCGGCTGTTGGTGGCCCCGGTGAAGGCGCCTTTCTCATGGCCGAAGAGTTCGCTCTCGACCAGACCGGCGGAGATGGCGCCACAGTTGACCTTCACGAGGCTGTGATCCTTGCGCGGGCTGGCGTTGTGGATGGCGCGGGCGATGAGTTCCTTGCCGGTGCCGGATTCGCCGGTGATCATGACGGTGGAGTCGGTCCGGGCCACCATGTCCACCTGCTGAAGCAGGGCCTGGAGGCTGGGGTGGTTGCCGATGATCTCGGTGAAATTGTGGGTCTCTTCGATCTCCTCCTTCAGGTAGGAGTTCTCCTGTTGGAGGTTGTTCTTCAGCTTCTCAAGTTCGGCGAGGGCCATGGTGAGTTCCTCGGTGCGTTCGTGAACGCGGATCTCGAGTTCCTCGTTCTGTTTCTCGAGTTCATGACGCAGACGACGCAACAAGAGGTGGGTCTTGACCCGGGCCAGCACCTCGTCTTGGTTGAAGGGCTTCTCGATGTAGTCGACGGCTCCGCACTTGAAGCCCTTGATCTTTTCCGCGGTCTCGATGAGCGAGGTGATGAAGATGATCGGCACCCTCGAGGCAGGTTCGAAGCTCTTGATCTTCACGCAGGTCTCGAAGCCGTCGATTCCGTCCATCAGCACATCCAGCAGGATGAGGTCGGGCGTCTGTTCGCGGATCATCTTGAGGGCCACCTCGCCGGAGGGGGCGGTCAGGACATTGACCCCATACATGGAAAGGAGGGAGTCCAGGGCGATGAGGTTCGCCGGGGTGTCATCGACGGCGAGGACCGTGGCGTCCTGGAGGGTGGCACTGGTAAACTGGGTGCTCATGACGGCAGCTCTTCATGGCGACGAATCCATCGGTCTGTTCCGGGATTCGTTGCAAATGGCGGATTTCCAGTGACTTACCCCACCTGCAGCGAGATGTGAAAAGCAGGTCCCTTCGGTCCACCAAGGTTTTATTCGACAGGAATGGGGTAGGGGTTGAGGGCTGAAGGAAGAAAAAGCACGGATTCTCGTGCCTTATGGGCCGCTTCTCCCCAGGCACCGAAGGTGTGTTTCATGTGCAGCCTAGGGTGAAGCCCTGGGTATTTGGGCAAAGAAGTCCAAGGAGGGCCGAAGGCCTGATTCACGCATTGGTCCCGTGCGTGAATTGAGTCGCGCCTACAGCGCTTTGGGTTGATTGGGCCAGGGACCCAGGGCTTCACCCTGGGCTGGAGTTGAGACAGGCCGTTGGCCCTGAGGAGAAGGTTCTCTGGAAGCACCGAAGGTGTGTTTCATGTGTAGCCTAGGGTGAAGCCCTGGGTATTTGG
>CAZKNW010000227.1:660-6791 GCA_964554035.1 uncultured Verrucomicrobiota bacterium | reverse complement strand
ACCTTCAAGCCAATCCGTCATGAAAAAACTATTCCTACTTGCCATTCTGAGCACGCCCATCCTCTTTGCAGGATGCAATTCAGGTGGAGCCAAGACACCCGTCAACACGACCAAGTTCAACGCTGAGGATCACCATCCCTTCGTCCTGCTGGACAAGCAGGTGCAACGTTCCGTGACGAGCCCAGGCATCTCCCAGCGGGTATTGCCCGACGGCAGGCTTGAAGTGATCGCCAACGTCCGGAACCGGGAAAACCGAAGGATCCAGGTCCAGATCAACTGCGTCTTCAAGGACGAGAATGGTTTCTCCACGGGCGACGAAACGCCGTTTCGTAGACTTATTCTTGATGAAAATGCTCAGGAGAGCGTCCAGTTTGTATCGATGAACGACCGGGCCCGCAAATACACGATTCGTGTCAGGCAGGCCCGATAGCCCAACACGCATATGAAAAAGCTCATTCCAATGCTGGTGATTGCGGCAGCCCTGCCGGTTTCCGCAGCCCAGCCCAAGACCAACCCGCCAATGAAACGTCCGGGCGTCCCTGTGACAACCGTGACCACGACCACGACCACCACGACGACCGTCACTCCCGGTCAACCCGCCCAGCCCCAGTTCACCTATGAGCAGAAGGCCTGGAACTCCAGCCAGACCCTCGTCTCCCCGGAGCAGGCCCAGGCCATCATTCAGCGCTTCCGCAGCGCCTACAAGAAGATGGGCAGTCCAAGGATGCTGATCTACGTGAACCGGAATCTGGTGGACACGGAAAGTGGTTTCCGCCTCGCCTCAAGGACAGAGACAACGACAACAACCCGCTCCACGATCAACTCGGCTTTCAAGTCAGATCCCAATGCGCCGGCCGGCGCAGCTGGCAGGACCACCATCAATGCGGAAGGGGACATCACCATCTCCGGGGGCATCAGTCAGGGAGCCACCACCACGCCCGGCACACTGAACCAGGTGAAGACCGATGAACGCGCGGAAAACCGCAACACCTTCAGCAACACCCGGGTCAATCACGGCACGCTGGCCGACCGCCAGACCGTGCGGGATGTGGAACGACTCTTCGGCCGACCACTCCGCCATGGCGGGGCCAGACTCGCCGATCAAAGGGTTGCCACCCAGATGATCGCCTCACGGAACATCCAAAGCTTCACCCTTCCCCCCGAAGGAGAACAGGCTCGCAAGGACCGCGAGGCCCTGAACAAGATCACCGATGTGGTCCTGGAGATCCTTGTTTCCTCCCGCCCCATCCAGGTGGTGAAGATCTCAGGCAACCAGACCACGACCGTACCGGACATCCAAGCCACCGCGATACGGCTCTCGGATTCCTCCATCATGGGACAGGCCACCGCATCCGATGTCCTGGGGCAGGATCGTTACGCAGGACGGGTCGCCCAGAAATTCGGCGTCCCTGAAATCACCGAGGCAACCGCCCTCGCACTCATGGAAGACATGATGATCGGGATCGAATAGACGATCTTCATTTCCTTTTGCCGCCAGGGCGCCTTCAAATCCGAAGGCGCCTTTTTTTTGGGGGGCAACAGGATCAAAGTCCAAGGTTGGCTTCATGGAGCACTGCCGCCTAAGCTCCCCGCGCATGCGACTGCTGGACCGCTATCTGATCAAGGAACTCGCCCCGCCATTTGGCTTCTGCCTGTGCGGGTTCTTCATCCTTTGGACCGGCACCGATCTCTTCAATCAGCTTGCGCAGTTCCAGAACCAGAACCTGGGACTCCCCGGCATCCTGACCTACTACTCGCTGAAGGCACCTGAGTTCCTCGGGACGGTCGCCCCGGTGGCACTTCTCTTCGGCCTGCTCTTCGCCCTTTCACGCCACGCCCGACACAATGAAATCGTGGCCGCCCGCGCCGCTGGAATCAGCATCTGGCGACTGGCAACACCCTACTACATGGTTGGAATCATGAGCGGTGGACTCATCTACCTTGCCAACAATGTGTGGCTCCCTGAGGGATCCCAGAAGGCCAATGACATGCTTGGCGGGAAAAGCATTCCCGAGGAGCAGCAGATCATCGAGAACTGGGACTTTGTGAATCCGGCCGCGGACAGGGTCTGGAATGCCAAGACCTACAACCGGGTCACAGGTGCCATGACAGACGTGATGATCCAGTGGAAGGAAGGTGATTCCCACTGGCTTCAGCTCAAGGCAGAGACCGCCACCTACGAAGCGGGAACATGGCGGTTTGAGAAGGTGTTTTTTCGCGAAACCTTTGACCTCAAGGTCATCCCTGCCCCGATTCCGAAGGAAACCATGGAGTTCACTGATTTCCCGGAAGAGCCGAAGATCATCGAGAGCGAAAGAAGGGTGAAGACCATGGACGTCCAGAAGATGTCCAAAAAAATCCGGTTCACCCTCGCGGAGATCAGGGAGTACCTACGGCTCCATCCGGATGATACCGGTGTCGATGCCTACAAGATGAAGACCCAGCTTCATGCCCACCTCTCCATGCCCTGGACCTGCCTTGTCGTCGTGGTCATTGCGGTTCCATTCGGAACCCTGAACGCCCGCAAGAACCTCTTCGCAGGATTTGCATGGACCGTGGCCATCTGCTTCACCTATTTCGTCCTGAACCGGCTCGGCCTCGTGCTGGGAACCTCGGGAAAGGTCCTGCCTTGGGTGGGCGCCTGGCTGGCAAACATTGTGTTTGTTGCCGGAGGTCTCTTCACCACCTGGAAACTGCGATGATGGAGGACACGGAAACCATTGAAGAACTCAAGAAGCGTCTTGCCCGCCTGGACATCCTCTACCAGGTCAGCAATGTCATTCATGCCACTCTCGAGCCTGAGGAGGCGCTTGAACTGATCCTTTCCGAGGCAGTACGCGTCATGCGGGCCAACAGCGGCTCGGTCGCCCTCATCAATCCCAACACCGGTTTCCTTGAAATCCTTGCAACCCATGGCCTGCCGCAGGGATCCAACGCCCTCAAGCTCAAGGTGGGAGAAGGCGTGACCGGATGGGTGGCCCAGAACGGAATCACCCTGCGCGTCGGCGATGTCGCCCAGGACGGGCGCTACATTCTTCTCGGCAGGGATGTCCGTTCCGAGATGGCGGTCCCCCTCAGGATGGATGGAAAGGTGAGCGGCGTCATCAATGTCGATTCCCACGAAGCGGAGGCCTTCACTGAAGACGACGAGGACCTGCTCGAGGAACTTGCCATACAGGCCGCCACCGTGATCCGGAACTCGTGGCAATACGAGCACCTGCGGCTCAAGGCGCGGATGTTCGAAAGCCTCATCGAGGTTGGAAAGACCATCAATTCCGCACTCAACCTCAACGATGTTCTCAGGACAATCACCCGTCAGGCCTGCCTCATGATGTCGGCCAAGCTGGGTTCCCTTCTCCTCGTGGACCCATCCTCCAAATGGCTCGAGCTCAAGGCAAGTCATGGTGCAGGCCCCGAGTACCTGGACAAGGGGCGGTTGCCCATCGAGGAAAGCCTCCTGGGAGCCGTGGTGCGGCGTGCCAAGCCGGTCCAGGTGGAGGATGTGCAGACATCCAGCCGGTACCAGTATCTGGATGTGGCGAGAAGGGAGGGACTTGTCTCCCTCCTGAGCGTGCCCATGAGCTACCAGTCGAGGGTCATGGGTGTACTGGTGGTCTACATGGAAAGGCCTCACCGGTTTTCCAACGACGAGATCAAGACCCTGTCCACCCTTGCCGACCTCTCCGCACTTGCCATCGAGAAGGCCCGTCTCTACGAGCGCATCGTGGATGTCGAGGAACAGCTCCGGCAGAACGAGAAGCTCTCGGCCCTCGGGCTTCTTGCGGCGGAGGTTTCACACGAGATCCGAAATCCACTGACCGTCATGAAGATGGTTTTCCACGCCCTTGATCTCAAGTTCCCCGATGACGATCCACGACAGGAAGACGCCCGGATCCTTGGTGAAAAGATGGAGCATCTGAACAAGATCGTTGAACAGATCCTGACCTTCGCCCGCAATGCGGAACCCCAGAAACAGCCAACCGACATCAATCAGATCATCAATGACCTTCTCTACCTGGTCCGGCACAAGCTAAGCCAGAAGGGCGTCTCCATGGTAAGGCACATGGATCCTGAGATCCCGGAAGCCAAGGCGGACCCGACCCAACTGCACCAGGCGTTCCTGAACCTGACCCTCAACGCCATTGAGGCAATGCCATCCGGCGGAACCTTCACGATTTCCACGAAGCACGTCGTGCCCGACCCGAACAAGGCCTACTCCTGGCCTCAGATCGTCGTGACCATCTCCGACACGGGCGAAGGAATGTCCGAGGAACATCGGAAGGAACTTTTCAGCTCCCTGCTCAGCTCAACCAAGGGAAGGGGAACCGGACTCGGTCTTGCCATCGTCACCAAGATCATTGAGGCACATGGCGGCACCATTGAGGTGCATTCCGAGATCGGAAAGGGGAGCTCCTTCGTCATCACACTTCCCCTCGACGATTAGGGAGTCATGACTGGAGCTTTGGCGGCAAGATGATAGCCTTGGACAAGCTTCATCATGCCTGACAAGCCCAACATCACCATACTCGACGGCTTCACCCTCAATCCCGGCGATCTCAGCTGGGACGCCCTCAAGGCGATCGGCCCATTGGACGTTCACGACCGAACCCCTCCTGAACTCGTCAGAGAGCGTTCCCTTGAAAGCGAGGTTGTCTTCACCAACAAGGCCCTTCTTCCCGGTGACGTCATCCGCGCATTGCCAAAACTACGATACATCGGCGTCCTTGCCACGGGCTACAACGTCGTCGATGTGCAGGCGGCGGTCCAGCAGGGGGTGACGGTCACCAACATTCCAGACTACGGCTCCCAATCCGTGGCGCAGCATACCTGGGCCTTGATCCTCGAGCTGACCAACCACGTTGGAAGCCATGACCAGGCAGTCAGGGAGGGACGCTGGCAGTCCAGCAAGGACTTCTGCTTCTGGGATTCCCCCCTGACCGAACTGGATGGAAGGAAGCTCGGCATTATCGGTTTCGGAAGCATCGGCCGGGCCGTTGCCAAGGTTGGAGTGGCCATGGGAATGGAGGTGCTGGTCCACTCTAGAACCCGGCCGGACGTTCTTCCGGACCAACACCGTTGGTGCACCCTGGAAGAGACGTGTCGCGAAGCCGATGTCGTCTCCCTGCACTGTCCACTCACCAGTTCCAACAAGGAGTTCATCAATGCGGATCTTCTCAGGCAGATGAAGAAGTCCGCCTTACTGGTCAACACCAGCCGGGGCCCGCTCATTCAAGAAACCGATCTTGCCGAAGCCCTCAGATCCGGTGAAATCGCCGGAGCCGCCGTGGATGTCCTTTCCAAGGAGGCCCCCACCGGGGGAAATATTCTGATTGGCGCACCCAACCTGATCGTCACACCCCATATCGCCTGGGCCACCCATGCGGCAAGAAGTCGACTCATGAAGACCGCCGTCTCAAATCTCCAGGGATTTTTGAGAGGTAATCCGGTCAACGTGGTCCAACCTTGAAGCCTCCGCCATCACCATGAAACAGCCTCGCCGAAAATTCTGGCTCCTTGTCTTTGTCACCCTGGTCACTGGAATCCTTTCCCAAGGTGCCACCGCGGAAGGTCATCACCCGGAACCCTTTACGAGGGTTTCGGGAGACAAGGAGGAAAGCCGTTCCCTCCAGACGGCCATCCGGAAGCTCCAACATCCGGATGGAGGTCCCGTCATCTTCCTCACGGGCGTCGCGCACATCGGCAACGAGGCCTACTTTGACCGGCTCCAGAAGCACCTCGGAGAACTGTCCCTGGTTCTCTATGAAGGGGTCGGAGATGTCGCAAAAGGGGAGAAGAAGGAGCGGGTCGGATCTGTCCAGACCACACTCGCGGATTCCCTCGGACTTCACTTCCAGCTGGATGCCATCGACTACGACCGGGAAAATTTCCGGAACAGCGACATGTCTCTCGAGCAGATCGGTTTCCTCATGTCCGGAGGAGACAAGTCGAAGATGCCTCCCCGGGAGGCTCCAAGCACCAGGAAAGAGCATGAGGAGGAAACTTCTTCCCCACAGGAACCTGAAGGTGAAAAGGTGATCACCATTGAGAGTGCCGATCCCCAGACCAATCCCGAGTTTGACCGCCTGATGCAGGTCATGAACAATCTGCTTTCCAACGCAGCCAAGTTTTCC